>CAIVOR010000070.1 GCA_903907615.1 uncultured Microbacteriaceae bacterium
CCAAGACGCGCGTTCGTGGCTCGACGACATCCTCGGCTAGTGAGCGCACGTCCCGGTTGTTGCCCGGGCGCGCTGCCCGAGCCGGTGCGGGCCGTGGACGTAGAATAAGCCTGTGATTGACCCCGTTTTGCTGCGCGAACAACCGGACGTTGTTCGTCGGTCGCAGCAAGTTCGCGGGTCGTCCCCCGACCTCGTTGACACGGCCCTGGCCGCCGATGTCTCTCGGCGCACGGCACTCACGGAGTTTGAGACGCTTCGTGCCGAGCAGAACGCGTTTAGCAAGAAGGTCGGCCAGGCTCAGGGCGACGACAAGAAGGCCCTTCTCGCGGAGGTGGCCGAGCTCGCCGAGCGGGTCAAGGCCGCCAACGCTGCCGCCAACGATGCCGAGACGGCCTATCACGCAGCCGCGGCCGCCCTCGAAAACATCGTCCTCGAGGGCGTACCTGCCGGCGGCGAGGCCGATTTCATCACGCTACGCGAACAGGGAACTCCGGCCACTTTTGACTTTGAACCCAAAGATCACCTCGAGCTGGGTGAGGCGCTCGGCGCCATCGACATGGCTCGTGGCGCCAAAGTGTCGGGTTCGCGGTTCTACTTCCTGACGGGAATTGGCGCACGCCTCGAGATCGCTCTGATGAACATGGCGCTCGATCGCGCACTGGCTGCCGGATTCATCCCGCTCATCACGCCCACGCTGGTGCGACCCGAAATCATGAGCGGCACCGGATTCCTCGGCGCCCATGCCGACGAGATCTACTACCTTCCTGCCGACGACCTGTATCTCACGGGTACGAGCGAGGTAGCGCTCGCCGGATTCCACTCCGACGAGATTCTCGACCTCACCGACGGCCCCCTGCGCTACGCCGGCTGGTCGACCTGTTACCGCCGCGAGGCCGGCTCGAGCGGCAAAGACACCCGGGGCATCATTCGCGTGCACCAGTTCAACAAGCTCGAAATGTTCGTCTACACCACCCCCGAAGACGCCGAGGCGGAGCACGATCGCCTCGTGGCCTGGCAGGAGGCCATGCTGCAAGCGCTGGGCCTGAGCTACCGCGTGATCGACGTGGCCGCCGGCGATTTGGGGTCGAGCGCCGCACGCAAGTTCGACATCGAGGCGTGGGTGCCCACACAAGACGCGTATCGCGAACTCACCAGCACGTCGAACTGCACCACGTTTCAAGCTCGTCGACTCAATACCCGGCACCGCGCCGAGGGCGGCAAGACCACCCCGGTGGCCACGCTCAACGGCACCCTGGCCACAACCCGCTGGATTGTCGCCCTGCTCGAGACGCACCAACAGGCCGACGGTTCGGTGGTCATTCCCGAAGCCCTGCGCCCCTACCTCGGCGGGCTCGAACGCATCACGCCCACCCCCGCAACGACCCGCTCGAAAGCAGACTCATGACCGCCTCCGATCGCTGGCTGATCGCGCTCGACATTGACGGCACGCTCCTCACCAACCGCGGTGACATCGCTCCCGAGGTGCGCAGCGAGGTCACGCGCGTATCGCAGGCCGGCCACGAGGTCATGCTGGCCACGGGTCGTTCGTGGGCAGAGACCGCGCCAATTTTGGATGCCCTCGACATCAGCCCCGAATACGTGGTGTGTAGTAACGGCGCCATCGTTCTCAAAAAAGATGCTCTCGGTGATCACGGATATCGCCGCGAGTACGTCGAAACGTTCAACCCGGCGAGCGTCCTCGAAACGATTCGGCCCGCACTGCCCGAGGGTACTTTTGCGGTGGAAGACGAGCACGGCGCGTACTTCTTTACGGAGTCGTTCCCGTACATCAGCCAAATGAACGAGGCGCACCA
>CAIVOR010000071.1 GCA_903907615.1 uncultured Microbacteriaceae bacterium
CGGCATGGTTACGGATCCGTTTGCCACTGACGCAACTGGTGACATCTCCGGCTATTACTTCGGAACCAAGTCGTTTTACAACGGCTATGGCACGGGGAGCGGTTTGCCGGGAAGTTACCGCTTGAACCTCTACACCGAGGCGTGCGCGTCCGTCACGGCGAGCACCACTCCTGCCCTGTCGAAGGAGGTTCCCGTTGCATCTGTTAACGGCGCGGGAACGCTGAACGTCACGCTCTATGAGACCTACGATTCGGCCACGCTACAGGCAACGCCCTTCACCGTGACGACCTTCCCCAGCAGCTTCGACGACACGAGCCAGTTCGGCTCTCACTGGTCGCTCGTTGACCCCGCGTATTCGACAAACTACTGTGGTGCCTCCACGACCGGGCTGCCCACGGGCATCACGGTTGACGAGACAGTGCCGAGTGTTGTTGGCGTGGTTCCGGCATTGAAGTTCGTTGGCACGCCGGCCGCGGGTTCCAAGGGCACGTTCACCGCGTGCCTCGACCTCTACGACTCATCCACGGTCTGTGAGGACAGCTACTGGCTGGTAACGCTCGAGATCTCCGACGGCACGCCACCCGTGCTGGCAGATACGGGTAGTGACAAGTCTCAGGCGACTTCCGCGGGCATCGCTGCCGCGGCACTCGTCGCCCTGGGCTCGGTGTTCCTCATCGTCTACCGTCGCCGCCTCTCGGCACTGGTGAACCGCCAGTAGTCGGGATTCACTCAGCGTTCACGCCGGGGTGGGAGAACACATCTTTCGCCCCGGCGTGAGTCGTTTAACGCCGCACACCAAATTCATGCGGGGCCAGCGTCAATCGCACGGACGAAGCGGGCCGAAACGAACTAACCGGGCAGAACGCTCGACCAGCCGCCATCGACCATGAGGTTCGTGCCGGTGATGTAACCGGCCTCATCGCTGGCAAAAAAGAGGATGGCTGAAACAACATCGTCGATCGTGCCAACTCGTTTGAGGGGAATGTGCTCGGCGATGTTGCGCATCGGGTGATCGGCGGCCAGCAGGTCGCCCTCGGTGGCCGGCGTGCGAATCACACCCGGGCTGACGCTGTTAGCCCGAATGCCGTGGGCCGCTCCCTCAGCGGCAAACTGCTGAGCCATGCCAATCACACCGGCTTTGGTCGCGGTGTGGGCGATGCGCGTGTTCGTCACGGATCCACGAACCCCAGCCGAGGATCCCAGCAGCACGATGTTTCCCGAGGCAGCGCGCAACCACGGCCACGCCGCCTTGGTGGGCACAAACACGATGTCGAGCTCGTGTGTGAGCACAAACTTCCACTCCGCGAGCGAGGTCTCTTCGATGGGCGAGAACCGCGCAATACCCGCACTCGGCAAGAGAACGTCGATGCGCCCGTGCTCTGAGCCGATGGCGTCGAGCCAGGCAGCGGTCTGGACCTCATCAGTGGCATCGACCGGCGCACGGCCGACAAACGAGCCCCCGGCTTCGGCAATCAGCTTCTCGGTCTCGGCAAGTCCGGCAACGTTGACATCACTGCCATAAACCAGCGCGCCCTCCGCCGCAAACCGCTCCGCGGCACGACGACCGATGCCGCTGGCCGCGCCCGTGATGACGACAACGCGTCCGGCAAATCGAGACTTCGATGAACTCATAGTCTTCATTCAACCGTTCTCGGTTTCGATACGCCAACTGCGTTGGCTACTCAACCGGCGACATATGCCAACTGCGTTGGCTACTCAACCAGCGACAGTGACTAGACAAACGTCGTAACGATCTCCGCAATATCTCCGAGACGCGTCGTCAGCACATTGCCGGGCTTCATGAACAGCTTGGGCTCACGGCCCATGCCGACACCCGCGGGCGTGCCCGTGAAGATGATGTCGCCGGGGAAGAGCGTGACGTGCTCGCTCAGTCGCTCAATGAGTTGTGGCACCGAGAAGATGAGGTCTTTGGTGTTGCCGTTCTGAATCACCATTTCTCCGTCAGCACCCGGGCCGGTCAGGACGCCCTGAACGGCGAGGTTTTCGGGGTCGGCAATCTCATCGAGGCTCACCACGGCCGGACCAAAGGGTCCGTAGCCGCGCAACGACTTACCCATGCTGAACTGAGGTGCCGGCGGACGCCACTGCACGTCACGCTCGGTGAGGTCCTGACCAATGGTGATTCCGGCCACGTGCTTCCAGCCGTCGGCGGCCTTCACGCGATCCGCCTTCTTGCCAATCACCACAACCATTTCGGCTTCGAAGTCGATGGCGCTCGTGTCCGCCTTAATCGTGCTGTGCGGACCGGCGAGGCTCGACGCAAACTTGGTGAAGACCATGGGGTTTTCGGGGTACGGCAGGCTCGCCTCATCGGCGTGGTCGCGGTAGTTGAGTCCAATGGCAAAAATCTGGCGGGGGAACGGAATCGGTGCCCCGAGGTCAGCAAGATTGACCGGCTTTGCGGCTGAGAAGTCCGCGGTCTTGCCCCACGCGGCGAAGTCATCCCAATTGTCGTAGGCGCTCAGGATGTCCGGTCCGAAACGTCCGGCGCTGGCCTCGGCCACATCCAGGGCCGTGTCCCCTGAGAGGAGGACGAGACGGTTGTTGAGGTTGGCAATGCGCATGGTTTTTATCCTTTTGTCTGTAGTGAGAACTTATGCGTGAACGGGGGTGTCGTGCAATCGGGAACCGAGTGCGGCAATCAGAGTTTGGGGGGTGTCGGATCCGCCGAAGACCACAAAGTCGGGACGCACCAGTTCGCAGGAGTAGCCGCTGCTCGCGAGGTCAGCGAGCATGACGCCCGTGACATCGTGAAGCGTGACGACGGATCCCGGAACGGCACCGCTGAACGCGCTGAGGTCGGAGCCGGCCTCAGCTGACAGGCGAACCACCTGGAGGCGAACTCCCTCGGGGAGGTTTGTCAGGGCCTCGCGCGCCTGCGCTTCAGTGACCCTGCGTGCGTCGACGACGAGCCGGAAGTCGCCGTAGCCCAGTTGGTCAAGCAAGAGTGAAGTGCCCGTGTGGTCGGCAACGCGCTCATTGACCGAATACACACCGGTGCTCGGAGCGGTGAGTGGGGCATCCTCGAGCAGGACGCCAGGGCCGAGGCGCTCCGGCGGAACCGGGGGAAGAGAATTCTCCGGCCGAGGACCGGTGGCCAAGAAGTGCGCGTCACGCGCGGCCACCTTCTCGGGGTCGAGCTCGCAGATCACC
>CAIVOR010000072.1 GCA_903907615.1 uncultured Microbacteriaceae bacterium
CACCATCAGCGCCATCGGCGTAGCCAAACCCAGAGCACACGGGCAGGCGATCACCAACACCGCGACCGCGGCGGATATCGCCGACGCCGGGGCGGACCCGAGGATCAACCACACCACTAACGTCACGATCGCAATGCCAATAACCACCGGAACAAACACCGCCGAGATACTGTCGGCAAGTCGCTGAACCGCGGCCTTCTTGAGCTGTGCGTCTTCGACCAGACGAGCCAGCTGAGCGATGCGAGAGTCAGCCCCCACCGCCGTGGCCCGGATGTGCAGAACACCGTCAAGGGGAATCGTCGTACCCGTCACCACATCGTTGAGCGAACGAGATGCAGGCATGCTCTCGCCGGTCACGCTACTTTCGTCGACGCTGGCGTGGCCCTCGACCACCACGCCGTCGGCCGCGATGCGCTCCCCCGGGCGGGTGATAAAGATGTTTCCCACACTCAACTCATCGATCGGAATCGTGACGATCTTGTCGTGGCGAACCACATCGACCTCGGTGACGAGCATGTCCCCCAGGGCGCGCAGGGCGGCACTCGCACGACGCTTCGTGCGGTCTTCGACGAGGCGTCCGACCAAAATGAACGTGATCACTGCGGCGGCCGTTTCCAGATAAATGGAATCGGCCGGGTTCTGGTCCCAGGCAAAGAAGCTCAGCGAGTGCTGCATGCCAATCATGCCGGCGCTGCCAAAAATGAGCGCGTAGAGAGACCAGAAGAATGCGGCGAATGTGCCGAGGGTGATGAGCGTGTCCATCAGCACGGCACCGCGCTTGAGATTCAGAAACGTGGTGCGGTGGATCGGGTAGCCGCACCAGAACACCACGGGAATGGCGAGAACGAGTGAAACCCACTGCCAGCCCAAGAACTGCCAGGGTGGAACCATCGCAACGGCAATCAGGGGCAGCGTGACAACGACCGCGACAACGGTGCGCCAGAACAGCGAGATGTCGAGGCCGAGCGCAACGTTCCAATCGGTGCGGGTGAAGAAGTTCCCCTCTTCTTCCTCGTTTTCGCCATCGTCGTCGTCATCAACCTCCGGGACGACAACCGATGTTGGATTCGCTCGGTGACGCTTGCCGGGCTCAGCGCGGTAGCCCACCTTTGCCACGGCCGCAATCAAATCGTCGGTGGTGACTGTGGCGGGGAACTCAACCCGGGCCGAATTGGTGGCCAAGTTAACGGAGGCGCTCACACCGTCGAGCGCCGCCAGGCTCTTTTCAACGCGGGACACACAGCTCGAGCAGGTCATGCCCTCGATGTCGAGAACGACGGTGTCGACATCAACGGTGTCGTGTGCGTTCGCTCGAGCCATGAGTTCTGTCCTTCCCGCCCCCTCTCAGTCTGCCCCGAGGCTCGATGGGATGCAAAAGCCTCACGTGAGAGTCCGTCGCCCTGCCGGAACGCCAAAGCGCCACGCCGGTCCTTTTCAGGTGGCGTGGCGCTTTGCTGCGAAGCTGCGTTCAACGCGCTTCTCGGGCGACTCTTAGCCGTTGCGGTGCGGTCGATCTCCGCCACCGGGCTGGCCACCGGGCTGGCCGCCGTGATTGCCGCTCGGTCCTTGACCGGTGACCGGTGCGTCACCGGGCACGGCGTTGGGGTCTACCGGAGCGGTGGGGGCGTTGGGGTCGAGGGCACCGGGGCCCGCGTTGTCATCGAACATGCCGTCGGGGGCTCCGCCACCCATGCCGTCGCGGTCGCCGTCCATACCGGGCTTGCCGTGATCCCGCATCTGAGACGACTCAGACTTGTTGTGGTGGGGACCGTCGACGGCGTGGCCGATTGCGGCGCCACCGATTCCGGCAGCCACGAGGATTCCCAGGCCGGCCGCGGCAACACCCGCGATGAGGCCCGCGCTCCAGGATCGTCCGTTTCCGGAGGGCTTCTCGGAGCCGTTATCGGCCCTCGAGGTCGTTGCACCACTCCCCTTACCAAACACCGCGTCGCGGCGCTTCGGGGTGTCGGCAGATGTGGGCGTGCTGTTGGTTGACTCGTCCTTAGGCATTTTCTGCCCCTTTCGTTTGGTGAGTGTGTGTCATCCG
>CAIVOR010000073.1 GCA_903907615.1 uncultured Microbacteriaceae bacterium
ATCGCGCAGGAATCCGCCCGACTCAATCCCTCGCTCTCCCGCAGCACGCTCAACGAACTTCGCGAGTTCAATGTTCTGAACAATCCGCCCCACGCTGAGGCAGTGTGGCCATTCGCAAAATTCGACGGAGACCCCGAGTTGGAACGTGCTTTCGAGCGGCTCAGTCGCGTCAGGTTGGTATTCATGGCACGCGACACTCAAGCTCACCTCGTGCAGGATCTTCGCACTGAATTGGCGATGCTGTCGGAAAAGCGCCTGCGGTCGGGAATCCGGCGGTTTTTTCGGCGCTCGTAACCGCCGATCCGTCAACCGCAGCGGCGACAAGTTTTGACGAGCAGCACCCCGTGGGCTTGGATGGTCTCATGAGCGAAAACAAACTCTCCAAGCCAGAAATTGACGCAACCGTCGGACCGGCTCCGGCCGAACTCAGCGTGGTTGACATCGTGGTGGGTGACGGCCCCGAGGCCACGCCCGGCGCCTCGGTAGACGTGCACTATGTCGGCGTCGAATACGAGAGCGGTGAAGAGTTCGACTCATCGTGGAACCGCGGCGAATCCATCGCCTTCCCCTTGCAGGGTCTGATCGCTGGTTGGCAGGAGGGCATTCCGGGGATGAAGGTCGGCGGTCGCCGCATGCTGATTTGCCCGCCTCACTTGGCCTACGGCCCTGCCGGTGGCGGTCACTTTCTCTCGGGCAAGACTCTGATCTTTGTGATCGATCTGCTCGGCGTCAACTAACTCCTGAGGGCCACACACGTGACGGCACCCGCGGTCGATTCGGCCCGCATTCTGTGGTCGGTGTCCGAGGGGGAGCGCGCGGCAGCCCTTGCCGAGCGACCTCTGCTGGTTCTGCTGCACGGGTACGGGTCCAACGCGGATGACCTCTTCGGGCTTGTTTCTTACCTGCCCGAGAGTTTTGTTGTCGCCTCGGTTGAAGGTCTTGAGCCGGCCGGTCCGGGTTGGGCCTGGTTTCCCATCGGCCTAGACCCCATCACGGGAGAACTGACGCGCGACCGAGACGACGCCGAGGCATCCGCGGAATCGGTGGCGGCATGGTTCGACGAGCTCAGCGTTACCTACCCTGACATCCCCAGCATTCACCTGCTGGGTTTCTCGCAGGGCGGCGCGATGTCGATTGAGCTCTTGCGTCACCGTCCGCACGATATTGCCAGCGCCGTCATCTTGGCGGGATTTTCACTCCCTCCGGAGTCGCCGGCCGATGCCGAGCGCGATGCCGCCTTGGCTTCCGTGAAGCCACCTGTTTTTTGGGGGCGCGACCCACAAGATCCTGTCATTGCCCCGTCGATGATCGCCGAGACGCGGCGGTGGCTCCCGGAGCACTCCACGCTCGATGCCCGGCTGTACTCCGGTGTCGGTCACGGCATCAACCTCGACGAACTTGAGGATGTCGCTGCTTTTCTGACCGAGCGTCTCGTCGAGAACGGCTAGGCCGGGCGAATCTCAATGCGCTTGATGCGCGCTGCCGCTCCGCCCACCACGATGAGGCGCGAGGGTGCAATTCCCAGGTGCTCACTGAGCGCCTTGATCACGCCCTGGTTCGCCTTGCCGTCGATCGCCTTTTCTTTCACGTACACGATGAGGTGATCGTCGGCTTCTTCCACGAGCGGGCCGCGCGCGCTACCGGGCTTGACGTGGACAGTGATTTTTTCGCCGCTCATTTGTCCCTCCAGGGGGTGTTGTCGATAACGTGCAGTCGTCGCCCGCGCACCTCGTTGGGCGTGATCTTCATCCACACGTATTCCTGTTTCGGGGCAAAGTCAAGGTAAGGCATGCCATCGAGGTCAGCTACTTTCTCGACGTCGGTTACGACGACTACGGCGCCGCGGATGACGGTCGACGAAATATGCTGCATCATCTGCCACGACACCTCGAACGCAACGAGCCGATCCTCGGTATCGACGAGCAGACGTGATGTCTTCCCGGTTCGAAAGTAGATTTCCTCGTCGTGCACCACATACGTGACCGGGTGAATTTCCGGCGCGTTTCCGTGAAGCGTGGCAATCCGTCCCACCTGGCTTTTGCGCACGACATCCCACGCTTCGTCCGAAGACAGATGGTCGATCGCGGAGTCGCTCATGCGTGCCGGGCGGTGTTCTAGGCGTCGAAACGGTTCTTGCCGGGAGTGCCGGGCAGGAGAGCAAAGACCAAGAGAACGATGCTGCCCGCAAACGGCACGAGGATTATCCAGTACCAGCCACCGGACCGGTCAAGATCGTGGAGCCGACGAATCAACACGGCGAGGCTCGGCAGGAAGAACACCAGCGACACGAGCACAAGGAGCCAGTACGTGGGGCCGAAGAGTGCCGCCAAGAAGGCGCCTTGGTCATTCGCAACCATCGCCGCCTGCAGGGCACCTTGGGAGCTGATGTTATAAAAGAGCGAGAACGGGAACTGCACGATGGCGACAAAAAGTGTCCAAAACCAGAACTCAGACCGCGTCGCGCGACCCTTCCAACTGGCGTATTTCTTGAATCCGTTGGCAATGGCCTGTCCGAACGACATGTTGTCCCCTTTTTCTGTAGCGCAATCAGAGCGCTGGTGTGTGCGCTCAGCCTAGCCAGTTGCCGGGACTGAGCACCGTACCAATCCCTCTGCCGGCTCTGTTAGGCTTATGCGGTTGCCGTAGAACGGCCGCGGACTGAGAGCGCTACAACAAAAGGTTGTGGCACCGCGCAACGAGAGAAAAGGAACCACATGGCCCTGGAAGCAAGCGTCAAGAAGGCAATCATCGAAGAGTTTGCCACTCACCCCGGCGACACGGGTTCCCCCGAGGTGCAGATTGCCCTCCTCTCCACCCGCATCAAAGACCTCACCGAGCACCTCAAAGAGCACAAGCACGACCACCACTCGCGTCGTGGACTGCTTCTTCTCGTGGGTCAGCGTCGTCGTCTGCTCGGCTACCTGTCGGATGTCGACATCGAGCGCTACCGTAAGCTCATCGAGCGCCTCGGCCTCCGCCGATAACTCACTCTTCGCAACGGCCGCCTTCGGGCGGCTGTTGTCGTTTAATGCCTCCGCACTCCAATCGGCGCCCATTTTCATACTCTCCTGCTACCCTTGAAGGTAGAGGGACGCAAAGTTCGCTGGTCCTCGGTGGTGGTTTACCGAATGGCACAAGATAATTCGGTGGATTTCTACTGACGGCCAGCACGAAGTCTGATCTCGTGCAACAAATACGTGCGTGTGTCACGCCTTCGTTTTGTGTGCTCCCTCACCGCATGCGCGGCATCCACACGGGATGTCCGCACCATAGAAGGAGAAGACCTGTGGAAGGTCCAGAAATCAAATTCGCCGAGGCCGTGCTCGATAACGGCAAGTTCGGCAAGCGCACCGTGCGCTTCGAGGCAGGACGCCTCGCGCAGCAGGCTCAGGGAGCCGTCGCTGCATACCTCGATGAGGAAACCATGTTGCTCTCGGCTACGTCCGTCAGCAAGCAGCCCAAAGATCAGTTCGACTTTTTCCCGCTGACGGTTGACGTTGAAGAGCGTAGCTACGCCGCAGGAAAGATTCCCGGTTCGTTCTTCCGCCGTGAGGGTCGCCCCTCGACGGAGGCCATTCTGGTCTGCCGTCTGATTGACCGTCCTCTGCGCCCGTCGTTCGCCGACGGAATTCGCAACGAGGTTCAGGTTGTCATCACGGTCATGTCGATCGCCCCGGGCGAGTTCTACGACGCTCTGGCCATCAACGCGGCTTCGGCATCGACTCAGCTCTCGGGTCTCCCGTTCTCGGGACCCGTTGCGGGTATTCGCCTCGGCCTGATTGACGGCCAGTGGGTGGCGTTCCCCAACGCAGAGCAGCTCAAGAGCGCCGTGTTCGACCTCATTGTTGCCGGCCGCGTTGCCGGTGACGACGTCGCCATCATGATGGTTGAGGCCGAAGCGACCGAAGGTAGCTGGGAGCTCATCCAGAACGGTGCCACCAAGCCCGACGAGGCCGTTGTGGCCGAGGGCCTTGAGGCATCCAAGCCGTTCATTCGTCAGCTCGTTGAGGCTCAGCAGAAGCTGGCCGACCAGGCTGCCAAGCCCACGGGCAACTACCCGATCTTCCTGCCGTACACCGACGAGGTGTTCGCTGCTGTGGACGCGCTGGCTCACGACGAGCTCACGCGCATCTACCAGATCGCCGACAAAGTCGAGCGCCAGAACGCCGACGATGTCCTCAAGGACAGCGTCAAGGCAGCCATCGCCGCCAAGGTTGAGGCGGGCGAACTGCCGGCTGAGGCCAACGGTCAGGTGAGCGGTGCCTACAAGTCGTCCACCAAGAAGGTCGTTCGTGGCCGCATCCTCACCGAGGGTGTGCGCATCGACGGTCGTGGACTGGCAGACATTCGTCCGCTCGACGCCGAGGTGCAGGTTATTCCTCGCGTTCACGGCTCGGCCATCTTCCAGCGCGGCGAAACTCAGATCCTGGGTGTCACCACGCTCAACATGCTCAAGATGGAGCAGCAGATTGATGCGCTCAGCCCCACCAAGAGCAAGCGCTACATGCACCACTACAACTTCCCGCCCTACTCGACCGGTGAGACCGGCCGCGTGGGTAGCCCGAAGCGTCGCGAGATTGGGCACGGCTTCTTGGCCGAGCGCGCTCTCGTTCCGGTGTTGCCGGCGCGTGACGAATTCCCCTACGCCATCCGCCAGGTATCCGAGGCTCTCGGCTCCAACGGTTCGACGTCGATGGGTTCGGTCTGTGCGTCCACTCTGTCGCTGCTCAACGCCGGTGTGCCGCTGCGCGCACCCGTTGCGGGCATCGCCATGGGCCTCGTGTCCGACACCGTGAACGGTGAAACCAAGTACGCGGCTCTCACCGACATTCTCGGTGCGGAAGACGCGCTCGGTGACATGGACTTCAAGGTTGCCGGAACGAGTGACTTCATCACGGCCATCCAGCTCGACACCAAGCTCGACGGCATTCCCGCGTCGGTCTTGAAGCAGGCGCTGGGTCAGGCCAAGGAGGCCCGCACGGCCATCCTCGCGGTAATCAACCAGGCCATCGACGGACCCGACGAAATGGCTCCCACGGCTCCGCGCGTGATTAGCGTGCAGATTCCGGTCGACAAAATTGGTGAGCTGATCGGCCCCAAGGGCAAGACGATCAACGCCATTCAGGATGAGACCGGCGCCGACATCTCGATCGAGGAAGACGGCACCGTGTACATCGGCGCGGTCGACGGACCCTCGGCTGAGGCTGCGCGCGCTCAGGTGAACGCGATTGCCAACCCCACGAACCCCGAGATTGGCGAGCAGTTCCTCGGAACCGTCGTCAAGATCGCAACGTTCGGTGCGTTTGTGTCGCTGCTGCCCGGCAAGGACGGCCTGCTGCACATCTCTGAGGTGCGCAAGCTCGCCGGCGGAAAGCGCGTGGAGAACGTCGAAGACGTGCTCTCGGTGGGCCAGAAGGTTCTTGTTGAGATCACCAAGATTGACGACCGTGGAAAGCTGTCGCTGGCTCCGGTTACCGAAGGTGACGAAGGCGCTTCGAGCGCCGAGAACGCAGAAGGCGACGACGACTAGTCATTCGCCTGACCGAGTTACCGCGTGTCCCCTCGCCGTCTGGCGGGGGGACATGTCTTTTCCCCCTATGGCTTTTCGGCCAGTGCACTAGCGTTCTAATCATCATGTCTGACTCGGGGGAATTGCTGCGGACGACAGGCGATCTGACGCCTCTCGTGCCTCGCCGCATTGGCACGACGGATATTTACGTGCACCCGGTTGCACTCGGCGGTGCCACTTTTGGCTGGACTCTGAGCGCCGGGGAGACAAACGATATCTTGGATCGATTTGTTGCGCTGGGCGGAAATCTCATCGACACGGCCGACTCTTACGCCTCCGGCGTGAGCGAACAGGTGATTGGGTCGTGGATGCGGCACCGCAGCAATCGGGCCGACGTGGTGGTGGCTACAAAAGTTGGTCGGTCCACGGAATTTTCCGGCCTCTCCTCGGTCAACATTCGTCAGGCCGTGGATGCCTCGCTCGCCCGTCTGCAGACCGACTACATCGATGTGCTGTACTTTCACGAACCTGACCCGACGATTCCGTTGATTGAGAGCCTGGCGGCAGCGGAGGTGCTCATCACCGCGGGAAAGGTGCGGACACTCGGGGTGTCTAATTTTTCACCTCAGCAACTCTTGGAAGCCCGTGTTGCGTCGGCCAACGGACTGCCTCACATTGAGGCAGTGGCGACCACCTACTCCCTGCTTCATCGCGACATCGGAGCAGAGTATCGGCCGGTCCTGGAAGCTCAAGGGGTGTCTCTGATGCCCTATTTCGTTTTAGCGCACGGCTATCTGGGGCGCCATCGATCCATAAAGTCGGCCGATCCGTCAGACATTCGGCTCAGTCGCGCAGCCGAAGAAGCGAGCCGCCACGGAGCCCACGTGTTGGCTCGACTTGATGATGTCGCGGCCGAGACGGGTGTGAGTGTGGCGGCCCTGAGTCTCGCCTGGGTCCTCCACCAACCGTCGGTCACCGCTGCGGCGGTGGGCGTTGACTCGGTCGCGGACATCGACGAACTGATGGCGGCGGCCAACGTGTCGCTGAGCGTCTTGCACTGGACGCGACTGTCCGACATCTAGTTCCGAATCGCCGAGGTCGCGGCGCCCGCCGGCGTGAGTCTTTTTGGCTCAGGCGTTCGGGCTAGGCTAAAGGGCCGTATGACTTCTCCTGTCCTTTTTCCCCTTGACGTGGGCGAACTCTCTTTCGAGGCCTCCGGAAACGCGCTCGTGCGCCGGACCGTCCTTCCCAGTGGTGTTCGTGTTCTCACCGAACGCGTCCCCGGTTCGCGCAGCGTCACTGTCGGATTCTGGGTTGCCGTGGGCTCGCGTGACGAGGTCGCCGCCGAAGCTGCTCACGGTTCTTCTGGCGGTCACCCGGCCAGCCTGGGCTCGACGCACTTCTTGGAACACTTGCTGTTCAAGGGCACCCCCACGCGTACCGCGTTTGACATCGCTTCGGCATTCGATGCCGTCGGTGGCGAGCAAAACGCAGTAACGGCCAAGGAGTACACCTGCTACTACGCCAAGGTGCGCGATGCCGACACCGAGATGGCCATCGAGGTGATGTCCGACATGCTCACGTCGAGCGTGCTCGATCCCCAAGAGTTTGAAACCGAACGCGGAGTGATTCTCGAAGAACTCGCCATGGCGGAGGATGACCCCACCGATGTGGCACAGGAGCGACTCTTTGAAGCCGTGTTGGGGGAGCACCCGCTCGGTCGCCCCATCGGGGGAGACGCCGACACCATCCGGGCGGCCTCCCGAGATGGCGTGATGGCCCACTATCAGGCCAATTACCGTCCCAATGATCTCGTCGTCTCGGCTGCCGGCAACATCGACCATGATCAATTGGTTCAGTGGCTCACGCGCAACCTCGAGGCAGCTGGCTGGGACCTCGGCGTGACGGCACACCCGGTGGCGCGCCGCAACATGTCAGCCGCGGCTGTGATGCGGGGGAGCGAACTCGTCGTGGTGGAGCGTCCCACGGAACAGGCCAACCTGATGATCGGCTGGCCGGGAATCACCAGCACCGACGACCGCCGTGTGGCGCTCGCCACCATGAATGCCATTCTCGGTGGCGGGATGTCCTCGCGACTGTTTCAAGAGATTCGTGAGAAGCGCGGGCTCGCCTACTCCGTGTACTCGTTTAGTTCTGGTTACTCAGACGCAGGCGTCTTTGGTCTTTATGCCGGATGCAGTCCCCGCAACGTTGCGGAGGTCGCGTCACTCCTCGTCGACGAGTTCCACCGACTCGCCACCGACGGCGTTACCGCCGATGAGCTTCGACGCGCCAAGGGTCAACTGGCCGGATCGGCCGCCCTGGCCCTCGAAGACACGGACACGCGCATGTCGCGCCTCGGTCGCGCCGAGATCGGTTCGGGCGAATTCATTGACTATGAAGCCAGCATGGGTATGCTCAACGCGGTCACCACGGAACAGATCACCTCTCTGGCGGCCGACATCGCCGCCCGAGACGTGTCTCTGGTTGTCGTGGGCAAGGCCACGGAGAGCGCGTTGAGCACAATCGTTGAGAAGGGGAACGCATGGGGCACACACTCGTCTTAGTGCGCCACGGTGAGCAGCGGGATGCCGAACAGGGCGTTGATGATGGCGAGCTCTCGGCGCGTGGCGTGGAGCAGTCTCGCCTGGTTGCGCAGCGACTGGCTCCCCTGACATTTACGAACGTCTGGCATTCCCCGTTCGATCGAACCGCCGATACGGTTCGCGTTCTCCGTGAGACGCTTCCCGACATCACTCCGCAACCGTCGGCCCTGCTCATGGACTGTGTCCCCTCGGGTCCGTCGGCGCAGATGCCCGCTGTCTACAAAGCATTCTTCACGCCGCGAACGGAGGCCGAGATTGAGGCGGGCGCCGCACAGATGGCCGACGCGGTCGCCGAGTATCTGGGTCACGGTGTCAAGGGTCAGACCGACCTTCTTGTCACGCACAATTCGGTGATTGCCTGGCTCGTCCGTGAGGTGTTGGGCGCTCCCGACTGGAAGTGGCTGACGCTGTCGCAGGCCCATTGCGGCGTGACCGTGCTGTTTCAGAAAGCCGGTCGGCCGTGGACACTGGTGAGCCACAACGACGTGGGCCACCTGCCCGTTGAGCTGCGCACGGGCCTCACCGAGTCCTACGCGCTGTAAAGGGCAAAAGGTAGGCTGGAGACATGACTACCTCTGTTGCCGTCGTTGGCGCCTCGGGCAA
>CAIVOR010000074.1 GCA_903907615.1 uncultured Microbacteriaceae bacterium
ACCACCACCGTGCACAAGACGCTCACCGGCCCACGTTCAGGCCTCATTCTCAGCCGCGACGAAGAGCTGGGCAAGAAGCTCAACTCGGCGGTCTTCCCGGGTCAGCAGGGTGGTCCGCTCATGCACGTGATTGCTGCCAAGGCGGTGGCGTTCAAGCTTGCTGCCACTCCCGAGTTCAAGGAGCGCCAGGAGCGCACCGTCCGCGGCGCACGCATTCTCGCGGCTCGTCTGACAGCCGACGACGCACGCGCTGCGGGAACCGACGTTCTCACCGGTGGCACCGACGTCCACCTCGTCTTGGCCGACCTGCGCAATTCGGTGATGGACGGCCAGCAAGCAGAAAATGCACTTCACGACGTGAACATCACGGTCAATCGCAATGCGGTTCCTAACGACCCGCGCCCGCCCATGGTCACCTCAGGTGTGCGCATTGGTACGCCGGCTCTGGCCACCCGAGGATTCGGTGACACCGAGTTCACGGAGGTGGCTGATGTGATTGCCGAGGCGCTCAAGCCGGGAGCTGATCTCGGGGGCCTCAAAGCACGCGTCAAGAAGCTGACCGATGCTTTCCCGCTCTACGAGGGCCTCGAAAAGTGGTAGCAGCCGTCCTCGACGGTATAGCGTCCGCGTCCGCGGTCAAGGCCGAGTTGGCCGTGCGCGTTGCCGCGCTTGCTGTTCGCGGGATTATCCCCGGACTCGGCACGCTCCTCGTGGGTGACGATCCGGGATCGAAGTCCTATGTGGCCGGAAAGCATCGCGATTGTGCTGAGGTGGGCATCGGGTCGATTCGCATCGATCTGCCGGCTTCTGCGTCGGCCGCTGACGTGCGCGCGGCCATCGCGGACTTGAACTCGGCCACCGAGGTGACCGGTTACATTGTGCAGCTCCCGCTGCCCGACGGGCACGATGAGCGCGCCATGCTCGAACTCATGGACCCCGCCAAGGATGCCGACGGACTGCACCCCGTCAACCTGGGTCGACTCGTCATGAACATCGACGGCCCCATGGATTCGCCGCTGCCGTGCACTCCCGCGGGCATCGTCGAACTGCTGGAGCGCAACGGTGTTGCCATTGCGGGCCAGCACGTCACCATCGTGGGACGCGGTCTCACGGTTGGTCGGCCCCTCGGCCTGCTGCTCACGCGCAAGGGCCTCGACGCCACGGTCACACTCACCCATTCGCGGACCCCGGATGTGGCCGCCGAGGTTCGTCGCGCCGACATCGTGGTCGCCGCCGTGGGGGTGCCGCACCTCATCGTGCCGAGTTGGGTCAAGCCCGGCGCCGCCGTGCTCGATGTGGGCATCACCCGCGTGGCAGATCCCGACACGGGAACCTCAAAACTCACGGGCGACGTGCACCCCGACGTTGTCGAGACGGCCGGGTGGGTGTCGCCCAATCCTGGCGGCGTCGGTCCCATGACGCGCGCCATGCTGTTGCGCAACGTCGTGATTACGGCCGAACGCGGCTAGTGAGCCTGGTAGAGCCCCTCGACCGGTTCATCTCCCACGGGCAGCGTGTGTGCGTGTTTGGCAATGACGGCGTCCCAATCGAGGCGACGGGCGCGCCAGGCGAAAATCGATAGCTTGGCAACGTCTTCGCAGACGCGACCGATAAAGACGGCGTAGACCCCCAGCGGCGTGGTGAGGGCGAGAACTGCCGACACGGGCAGCCCAAACAGGAACGGTCCGGCGAAGTCGCCCATCAGGATGCCCCGCACATCGTTGGCGCTGGGCAGCAGAGCGGCATCCATCAGCATGCGAATGATGACCGGCTGCAGTGCGGCGTTGAGCCAGATACCCACGGACGCCATCATCAACACCTGCGACGGAATCGCGGGATAGAGGAAAGGCAGAGCCAGGCTGGATGCCGCGAAGAGAATGCCGAGCCCGACACTGGTCACAATCGCGATGCGTTTGATGTAGCCCGCCCAGGCGGCTGCCTCGGTGGCGTTTCCGGCGCCAACTGCGCGACCGACGAGCGCCGTGAGCGCACTCGACAATCCCAAGCTGCCCACGATAAATATGCTCAGCATGGCCTCCATGATTTGGAACGCGGCCAGGGCCTCGTCGCCAATCTGGGACACCACCACGTTGTACACGAAGACCCCAGACGTCCAGAAGAAACTGGTCAGGGCAATGGGTGCGGCCAGCGTGAGGTGTGAGCTGAGGATGCGTCGCCACTCCCGCATGCGGCGCGGGACCTCCCAGCGCACCACATGGAACACCCCAAAGGTCTGCAGGGCCAGAACCATCGCCCGGAGCGTCTGACAGATCAGCCAGGCCCAGGCGGCACCGACCACGCCCATGGCGGGAATCGGGCCCCATCCGAACACGAACGCGAGGGCGAGGGGAACGTTGATGGTGGTCGTCACAATGGTCGACACGAGGGGACTGCGGGGGTGGCCCACCGACCGCAGCACCCCGCCGAAAATGATTGACACGGTGTTGAACGCCAATCCGGCAAAGGTCACCCCGAGGTAGCCGGCACCGGCGGTGGCGATCGCGTCTGACGCCCCCACGAGCCC
>CAIVOR010000075.1 GCA_903907615.1 uncultured Microbacteriaceae bacterium
GTAACGACAACGTTTGCGCCCCGCGCTGACCCCAGTTCTGGCATGAGAGAGGTAAAAGAAATGGGCGAATAAACAGTGGACCCGAGCAAATAGCTCGGATAGTACGTCGAATTGACATCAACTGTCGTCCCCGCAAAGGACTGCGATGTTGCCTGGGCCGGCGTGACGGCAACGACAGTGGTCGCGGCGATGACGAGCGCGCTGAAAATGACGAGAGGGGGCATTAATCTCATGCGACCAACATAGGGCAAAAACACTATCCCACCAAGCTATCCTCGCAGTCGCAGAGAACGGATTGTGGGCCCTAGTTTTGCGAAGGCAAGACCTGCACGAGCAGGTTGTCGACCCGCTCGCTGATCAGTTCTGATGCGCTGAGACGTGTACTGAAATCCGTGAGGAGTTGAGACAACGCGTCGGGGCTCAGCCCCGGCTCAAGGTCAAGCCGAATGATGAGGTCGTGACCCGAGCCCCGAGCATCCGGGTCGGCGGCGGCCAGGGCAAAGTCGCTGATACGGGCATCGCTGGCAATCGCGAGTGCCACCGCCTCACGAACCGCATCGTCAACGTGGACTGGCACCCAGGGTTGCTCGGCCGCAATGGCGCGCAGGGCCGGGTGGCGCACGACGAGTTCGGTATCGCTTGTGGGATCGATGACCATCCACGTGCAGTCGTCGGTCAGAGCGGACACCGCGGCGCGACGCCCGTCGGCGGGCACCGGTCGGGCATCGGATCGCCAGGCGGACATCGCGGAGACACTCGAGAAGATGGGCAGCACGGTCTGGCCGTCCGGACCCTTCACCCGCACAATGGCGAGCTCCTGGGTTTTGTCGACGCGGAGACCGTCCGCGTTCACGCCCTCGTCGCCGGCTTCGGCGACCAGCGGAATGAGGAAGCGACTTCCCCGCACCGCATCGATGACTGCGGCGTGGGCGGCGCCCCGCTTCTCGTCGTTCTCGGCCAGAGACCGAAAGGAGGCGATCGCCTCGGCAAAAGCCGGCGGCGTCGATCCGTCATCGGCAGCGAAGGCGTTGGGCTCAAACGCCCGGCCGGCCCACGACTGCCCAGCCGAGTCGGAGTGATTCATTTCGGTGGCTGCTTAGTTGTAGGCGACGTCGATGGCCTGGATCAGCGTGAACTTGTGCGCGTAGAGCGCCTTGCCCACAATCGCACCCTCAACACCGTGAGGAACCAGATCGCGAAGAACACGGATGTCGTCAAGGCTCGAAATCCCGCCCGAGGCAATCACGGGCTTGTTGGTCTTCTGCGCGATGCTCGTGAGCAGCTCAACGTTGGGACCGTTCAGCATTCCGTCGCGCGTGACGTCGGTGACCACGTAGCGCGCACATCCGGCGTCTTCGAGGCGCGCGAGCACCTCCCAGAGGTTGCCGCCCTCCTGAGTCCAGCCGCGGGCCGCTAGGGTTTCGCCGCGCACATCGAGACCCACGGCAACCTGGTCGCCGTAACGCGCGATCGCCGAGGCAGCCCACGCGGGATCTTCCAGTGCGGCCGTACCGAGGTTCACACGAGTGGCGCCGCTCTCAAGAGCCGCATCGAGGCTGGCATCATCACGGATACCGCCCGACAGCTCAATCTTGACGGTGGGAACCTCCGCAATCACGCGGCGGAGAAGCGCGCGGTTCTCGCCGCGACCGAAGGCAGCGTCGAGGTCAACGAGGTGAATCCATTCGGCGCCCTGAGCGGCCCAGTCCCCCGCGGCATCGACCGGATCGCCGTAGTTGGTCTCGGTGCCGAGTTCGCCCTGGGTGAGGCGCACGGCCTTGCCCTCGGCAACGTCGACGGCGGGCAGAAGTTCCAGCGTGGGAGCGGTCATAGCGTGTTGATCCAATTGGTGAGCAGGCGGACTCCGGCAGCGCCGGACTTTTCGGGGTGAAACTGTGTTGCCGTGAGCGGGCCGTTTTCGACGGCCGCGACGAACGGCTGACCGTAAGTGGCCCACGTCACGGCGGGCTGAGGAAACGGATCAATCACGTCGAGCGTCCACTCGGTGGCGGCATAGGAGTGCACGAAGTAGAAGCGTTCGTCTCGGATGCCGTCAAACAGCGCGGAGTTGGCGGGAGAATCGACGGTGTTCCAGCCCATGTGGGGGAGAACGTCGGACTCGAGCTTGCGCACCACACCGGGCCACTGGCCGAGGCCGGGCGTATCGACGCCACCCTCCACTCCGTGGTCAAACATCACCTGCATTCCGACGCAGATGCCCAACACCGGGCGCGCACCGGCCAGGCGGCGCCCGATGATCTCGTCGCCACCGGAGGCGAGCAGCGCCGCCATGACCGCAGCGAACGCGCCGACGCCGGGAACGACCAGACCATCGGCCTCGGCGCACTTTGCTCGATCCTTGGTGAGTTCGACCGTGGCACCGGCAAGCTCCAGCGCCTTGATGGCGGAGTGAATATTGCCGGTGCCGTAGTCGAATACAACGACGGACTTAGCCGTCACAGAGCGCCCTTGGTGCTCGGCACGCCCGAAACGAGCGGGTCGAGCGCCTTGGCCTGACGGAACGCACGCGCGAACGCCTTGAACTCTGCCTCGGCGATGTGGTGCGGATCGCGCCCAGCCAACACGGTGATGTGGGTCGTGAGACCGGCGTTGAACGTGATGGCTTCAAAAACGTGACGCACCATGGAGCCCGTGAAGTGGCCGCCGATGAGGTGGAATTCAAAACCGGCAGGCTCACCCGTGTGCGCGAGGTAGGGGCGTCCCGAGATATCGACAACGGCGCGAGCCAGCGCATCATCGAGCGGCACCGAGGCATCGCCAAAGCGCGAGATGCCCGACTTGTCGCCGAGAGCTTCCTTGATGGCCTGACCCAGCACGATGGCCGTGTCTTCCACCGTGTGGTGAACATCGATCTCGGTGTCGCCGGTAGCCGTCACCGTGAGGTCGGTGAGCGAGTGTTTGGCGAACGCCGTGAGCATGTGGTCGAAGAAGGGTACGGTCGTCGATATCTTCGAGACACCGGTGCCGTCGAGGTTGAGCTCGAGGCTGACCGAGGACTCGCTCGTTTTACGGGCAACGCTCGCAATTCGGGCATTCTTCGTCATGCGCTCATTCTATCCGCACCGGGCATTGTGCCCCGAAGTCGGGGGTGATGAGCGCGCCGCCCAGGCGAGCACGCCGCCCAGGCACGCGCCCCGTTTAGGCGAGCGTGGCCTCGAGCGCCGAGAGTGCGGAGAGAAACTCGGTGGTCTCCTGCTCGGTGCCGGCCGTGACGCGCAGGTGGTGGCCGATGCCCACATCCCGAATGATGATGCCCTGAGCCAGCAGGTCGTCAAACACCTGCTGCGGGTTGGCCACATTGCCAAAGAGAACGAAGTTGGCGGCGCTGGGATAGGGCGTAAAGCCAAGCCCAGCGAGCTCGCGTTCCAGGCGATCGCGCTGGACCTTGATGTCGTCGACCATGCCCAGCATTTCGGGGGTGTGCGCCAGTGCGCCGACAGCTGCGGCCTGCGTGAGAGCTGAGAGGTGATACGGCAGGCGTACCAGGCGCAGGGCGTCGACCACCGCCGGGTCGGCGGCCAGGTATCCCACTCGTGCCCCGGCAAAAGCGAAAGCCTTACTCATGGTGCGCGACACGATGAGCCGGGGGCGGCCCTCGAGCAGATCGAGGGCCGTGTCGGACCCTGCCGGCGCGAACTCGGCGTAGGCCTCATCCACGAACACCATGCCGTCGGTGGCATCGTAGGCGGCCGCGATGGTGGCGTTCGAGACCGGCGTGCCCGTGGGGTTGTTCGGCGTGCAGAAGAAGATGACGTCCGGCCGCTGTGACTCAATGGCCGCCACCGCGAGCTCGGGAGTGATCTCAAAGCCCGGTCCGCGCTCGGCGGTCAGCCACTGTGTACCCGACCCGGCGGCGATGATCTTGTGCATCGAATAAGTGGGCGGAAAGGCGAGAACCGAGCGACCGGGCCCGCCAAACGCCTGGAGCGTGTGCTGGATGACCTCGTTTGAGCCGTTGGCCGCCCAGATGTTGTCACGCGAGAGTCCGTGACCCAGGTACGTGGCGAGGGCGTCGCGCAGGGGCGTGAATTCTCGATCGGGGTAGCGGTTGATTGAGGTCAGGGCATCGCGCACGCGAACCATGATGTCGTCGATGACGGTCTCGGGAACGGGGTGGGTGTTCTCGTTGACATTGAGCTCGACCCGCACGTGCTTCTGCGGCGCCCCGTATGGTGTGAGCCCGCGAAGGTCATCGCGTATCGGCAAGTCGTTGAGCGAGGTCACGAATCCAAGTTTAGGCGCATGCGATATTGTCGTGATTCAACGGATGAGACCCGGCCGGGACGAGATAACTCCGCACCACACACAGAGGAAAGTACACACATGCAAAACGCCATTGAGAGGCTGATTTTCGCGGCACGTTGGTTGCTGGCACCCCTGTACGTGGGCCTGATTGTTGTTTTGATTGTCCTGGCCTACAAGTTCGTCGTTGATCTCGTGACGCTGATAACGCACGTCATCGAAGAGCAGATAGCCGGAACCCATGGCGCAGATGGCCTCTTCATCATTGACCTTTTGA
>CAIVOR010000076.1 GCA_903907615.1 uncultured Microbacteriaceae bacterium
CCGGTGCACACCTGCTCGTAGGTGGGTGACTCGGCGTGGCCGCCCATGTAGCCAACGGCGGTCTCGGTGGCCCCGGGCATCTGCCAGAAGCGGCGCTCGGCACCCCAGAAGCAGCCGGTGGCGAAGTAGGCAGTTTCAATCATGGGCATAGTGTGCCACGAGCGAATCTAGTAGCGCACGCCCTCAAGGCTAATGATGCGCGTGTTCCAACCGCTCCAACACTGGCCGGCCCAGGTGTACTCAAAGGCAGTTCGGTCCTGGGTACCAACGCCAACCAGGTGAAGATATCCATCGTTCCCGTGGGCGTAGTCAATCAGATAGCTGCTCCCCTGCTGATACACACTTGAACAGATCGCCGAGAAGATGGATTCGCTGTGCTTGAAATTCCACACCTCGGTCGCAGTTCTTGTCGCGAGGTTAATGGAGTATTTTCGTGGTGCGCTGTAGGAGTGATTGTCGCCTGCTGGCGTATGCGCGAAGCTCCCGTAGCCGTTATCAAAGAGCATTAGGTTGCCGTCAGGGGTTATCGAAACCGCGTGATGGCCGATCGGCGCAATGCTCCCTGGCGCCATCGTGAGCGCATACGCCCGCAGTGATGGATAGGTAGCCCATGCCTTGCTCAAGTCGCCAAGGATCCACTTGATCTGCTTATCGTTGTACCCGATGCCAATCACGAAGTCTTCACGACCAGAGACCACCAGCGTATTCTTTGCGGCCCAATAGGTTGACGCATTGATGTGCAGCCAATCGTCGCCATCTCGCACGAAGTTTGACGGATCATCGTTCCCAGCAACCATCGCGTCGCGCACGATCTGCGTAATGTTCCAGCGATCCAGAATTGTGCCTGACTTGTTGATCTCCAAGATGGTGGACTCAACGTGCACTGCGCCATCGACGGTAATGTTCGGCTCAATCAGCAGGCCAACCTTGCCGAGGTCGTAGTTGTGGTGGAAGCCCCAGACACCCTCGCTCGCATAATCGGCGACTTCGGTGAGCGCACCGGTCATGTCCATACGGAAGAGTTTTGTCCCAGCACTGAAGCCTTCGCTGTTGTCAAGATAGATTGAGCCGTTCCAGAAGTAGGCACCCTGCGAGTTCATCCCTGGGCGACCAACCCAGCGAATGTTGCCGTCGATGTCGAGCACTACGGGGCCGAGGCCGTTGTACAAATGCTTGACGAGCATGTAGCTGTAGTCGAGTGGAATCGCTGCATTGCGTGGCGTCACATCGATGCGTGTGGCGGCGCTGAAATAGCCTGTGTATGCGGCGGTTTGCAATCGCACGGTGGTGGTGATCGCTTTGCGATAGATCTGCTTTACGGTGATACGCACAGTGTTGTTGTAGTCGGCATACAGGCCAAAGATCGCAATGGTGGCCTCTTTCAGGCGCCCGGCGAGCTTGTGCTGCGCAACGAGGTACGCCTTTGAATAGGTGACGCTGATTGCCTTGGCAGTGCTGCCGCTCTTCGGCACGATGGTGAAGCTGATCGACTGCAGGAGCGATGAGGGGATTCCGCGCAGAACGACCTGCCCAACGAATTCGCTCGAGACCGTTGCGCTACGCACGGTGAGCCCTGAGGCAGCCTCGACTGTGGTTGGCGCAGCCATCGCTGTAATGGCAAGAGCCAGCGAGGCAATGAGTGCGATGAGTGTGTTCTTGGCGGGCATGCGGAGGATTCTAGCGGCGTTCGATTCTCACGTCATCTACGGCTACTTCAATGAGACCGTCGCGACCCTCGTCGCCAGCGCCAATGACGATGCGCACTACCTGATCCGCCCAAGCAGTCAGCGGGACGCGAACTTGGGTGAATGCGGCGTAGCGGTAGCGCGAGGCGGCGAGGCGCTGGTGCACGAGCGTGCGGGTGCCGTCTTCGGCCTCCACCCACACCCGGAACCAGTCGGCCGAGGTGGCGGTAGGGCCGTAGGAGAACGAGGCGTTGAAGACCAGATCGCCTGGGTCGGCGCCGAGAGTGATCTGCGGCGAGCGTGCCGTGGACACCCCATCAAGGTCATAGCTGTTCGCATTTCGGCCAGCCAGGGCGCCCGTGACCATGGCGCGGAATCCAGAGACGGCATCATCGAGCTGCATGCTGTGCGTGCCGATGCGCACCCGCGCCGGGTTGCCGCGCTCGAAACGGCCGCTCGTGGCGGTGTCGGTGCCGTCTGGGTTTGCCACCCACCCTGCTTCGCGCTCAAAATCGTCAAACCGCGGGCCGCACTTGCGCACGCCGAGACCGGCAGGATCAGCGGGGCACTGCGCCTGCTGAATCAGCCACAGGATCGCTGGGCGGTTTCTAGCGACCTCTCTCGCCA
>CAIVOR010000077.1 GCA_903907615.1 uncultured Microbacteriaceae bacterium
ATCCCCGGAATTGTGCTCAGCCACATTGGCATGAGTCAGATCAAGCGGACCGGTGAATCGGGTCGCGGCTTTGCACTGGCGGGCATCATTGTGGGCTACGGCTTACTCGGTCTCTCTGTGTTGGCTGGGTTCTTCGTCCTTCTGTTTCTCGTGCTGATTCCGCTTATCGCCGTCGGCAGCCTCAGGTACACCAACGTCTCTTAGATTTCAACGCGGTCGTCGAGCCGGCGCGCAATAAGCGCGACACGCTTTTCTCCCACCCGCGTCAGAATCACGACGCCGTCACTTGAGCCCGTGAGGGTAAGTTTCTTGCGGAACTCGGCGGGATCGATGTCGATGCCGCGCTTCTTGATTTCGACGCGACCTATGTCATGAGTCGCGAGGGCACGTGAGATGGCGCGTGCGTCCACCGTGGTGGTCTCAAGAATCTCGAAGCCCCGGGCAAACGGCGTGGCTGCAGGGGAGTCGGTGGTGATGTACGCGATGCTGCCGTCGAGCATGTGACCACCGAGACTGCGCGCTACCTCGCCGATGAGATGGGCGCGAATCACGGCCCCGTTCGGTTCATAGACATACCGGGCCAGTTCGCCGACAGGTGCGTCAGGTGCGTCGCCGGCGGCCACCAGTTCGTTGTTACCTTCGGGCGTGAGGATGAGGGCCGACCGTGAAATTCCTTCGCGCTTGGCACGGCCAAACCAGAGACCCATCTCCACCACGTCGTCGCCCACCGCTATCCACTGCGCCTCGGCGTCATCCGGGATGAGCTCGCGATCGGTTCCTGGACCGAGTTTGATTCCGCCGGCTGTCGCGGCCCTGGCCGTGGCGAGGGCAAAGGTCAGCGATGGAGACCAGTCGTCGGCGTTGAACTGACGGGTCGTGTTGCTGTGTCCCGACGTGCGTCGGGCGGGATCGAGAAAGACTCCGTCGACGTCGTCCAGGTTCGCCTGTGTTGCCTCGCCGAGCTCGACAGCGACCTCGGGGAACGAACTCAGATTGAAAGCTGCGAGAGCAGCCGTGACCTCGTCGCGCTCAACCGCAAGCACTGAAATCCCGAGACTGGCCAAGGCGAGCGAGTCCGCGCCGAGTCCACAGCCGAGGTCGGCGACGCGGTGACAGCCCGCTGCCGCAAAGCGGCCCGCGTGCTGGGCGGCCACCTCGAGCCGAGTGGCCTGCTCAAGTCCAGCCTGGGTGAAGAGCAGACGCGCGGCAAAGGGGCCAAACTTTGCCACCGCTTTCTTGCGCAGCCGGGCCTGCGTGAGCACGGTCGCAACGAGTCCCGGCGCGTGCCCTTCTTTGCGCAACCGTGAAACGAGAGCGAGAACATCGGTTTCGCTCTCATAGGGCGGCAGGTCGGCCAGCAGTCGGAGGGCTTCGGGCGTGAGTAACTGGGTCAGTTCGCTCGCCTCCATAAGGTCAACGGTAGTCGCCGTAGCGTTCTTCGCGCGGCCCCAAATCGCACCCGCGCGGGGCGACGTTACCCCGGCGCACTGGCACTCGCTTTGCGTGAGTGCCAGTTGACGTTCTAAACTCGTGATTAGCACTCGCACCCGTCGGGTGCTAATTCAGTGATTTTTTTTCAACAGAAAGAGGTCAACCGTGTCGGTTGCAATTAAGCCGCTCGAAGATCGCATCGTTGTGAAGCAGGTCGAAGCGGAGCAGGTTACCGCGTCGGGTCTCGTTATCCCCGACACCGCCAAGGAAAAGCCCCAGGAGGGCGAGGTTGTGGCTGTAGGCCCCGGCCGCATCGATGACAACGGAAACCGCGTGCCCCTGGATGTTTCGGTGGGCGACAAGGTTCTCTACTCGAAGTACGGTGGCACCGAAGTGAAGTACGGCGGCGAGGAGTTCCTCGTGCTGTCGGCTCGCGACGTGCTGGCCATCGTCGTTTCCTAACCACGACGTTCTCTTCACAAAACCCCGGTCCGTGAGGGCCGGGGTTTTGTCGTGTGTGGCACTCACCTCACGCCGTAGGCTCGGAGGGTGGCAACGACGAGCGGCGTGAAGACCCCGTCGCCGTCGATGGGCAGTGGCCTAGCCTTCGCCTTTGGCGCGTATGCCGTGTGGGGTCTCTTTCCGCTCTACTTTGCCGCGTTGCTTCCCTCGAATCCTTTCGAGGTCGTGGTCTATCGCGTCGTCTTCTCGCTGCTCTTCTGTCTGCTGCTCATTACGGTGACACGGTCGTGGCGGCACGTTTGGGCGGTCACCAAGGAGCCGCGCGTTGTCTTGGGCCTGGGGCTCGCGGGGCTCCTCATCTTTATCAACTGGGAAGTGTTCATCCTGGCCGTGGATGCCAATCTGGTCGTGGAGACATCCCTGGGGTACTTCATTAGCCCGATCGTGAGCGTGGCGCTGGGAGTGATCTATTTCCGTGAACGCCTGCGTCGCCTGCAGTGGGTGGCGGTCGGAATAGGCGCCGTGGCCGTTGTGGTGATGTCGTTCGGAATTTCGTTG
>CAIVOR010000078.1 GCA_903907615.1 uncultured Microbacteriaceae bacterium
CCATGCAGATTGCCTGCGCCAATCGCGACACGTTTCGTGCCGAAATGCGCACCCGCAATCTTGGCGGCATCAACTTCTTCGACATTCGCGCCGACGCTCACCATGCCGTGCGTACCCCCGCGCTGCTAAAGTCCGACGACACTCGGGTCTACGGCATCACCCTTCAAATGGAGGGCACGAGTTCGATCACACAGGATGGGCAGACATCGACGCTGCACCCCGGTGACTTTGCCCTCTACGATTCCACCCGAGAATTTGAGCGGGACTTTCCCGAGTCGTATCGGTGTCTGATCGTGCGTTTTCCGCACGCCATGATGCAGCTTCCCTCGCACACGCTCAGTAACGTGACGGCCACCCGCTTTGGTGCCGGCGAGGGAGTGGGCGTGGTGGTCTCACCGTTCCTCGCCGAAACAGCGAACAACCTCTCCGAGCTGACGGGATGGGCGGGGGTGCGCGTGGCTCACGCCCTCATTGATCTCGTGTCATCGGCGTTGGCCGAGAAGCTGACCGACGAGCAGATTGCGGCAGCCAACCCGCGCGCTCACGCCTTCGTGCGCATCTGCGACTACATCATGCAAAACCTCGGCGACCCCACGCTCAGCCCCGATGTTATCTCGCACGCCAACTTCATCTCGACGCGCCAGCTGCACAAGATTTTCCATGCCGAACGCGTCACGGTCTCGCAGTTCATTCGCGACCGTCGGCTGGAAGAGTGTCGCCGCCAGCTCGGCGACCCGGCCGACGCACACCTCTCGGTGGGCCAGATTGCGGCCCAATGGGGAATTTATGATGGCGCTCACTTCTCGCGAATTTTCCGCAATGCGTATGGGATGAGCCCCCGCGATTACCGCCGCTCTCAGAGCGACGGCGGCGCTTCCGTGGCGTAGCCTCCCTGACTCGCACTGTCAGCCGTTCGTGGTGAACTGAGGGGGAAACGGGGGAGGTGCGACGTGAAGGTACATCCGATTCCTGCGGAAAACGCACAGCAGGTCGACGTGGTGGGTGAGCGGTTCTATCGTGCGGCGATGGAGCGCATCGTGGGAACACCCCCGCTCAACATGGCCGTGATTCAACCCACTCCGGTGATTCTCAAGCGTGAGCCGACGAATGCCCATGATCCGCTCGCGGTTGCCGTGGTGATTCAGGGCGAAATCGTGGGTCACCTGTCGGCGGACGACGCCGCGCACTTTGCTCCTGAGCTGGATCGCGTCGAGGCCGCCGGGGCCGTGGCCCTCGTGCAGGGAACGCTGTGGTGCAAGACAACAGACGAGGGTCTGATGAGCAACGTGCGCCTTCAGATTCCGCGCGACTGGGTGTTCGACGGCTTCATTGATGACGCCGAATATGTGGCCACACCGGGTGCAACGACGAAGCCCAAGCGATTCCGCGGGCCGTGGTTCATCGTTCTGATGGTCGTGGTGCTGGAACTCATCTTCTTGCCGTATCCGGTGAACGTCATCCTTGCCCTGCTCACGTTCTCGGCCGGCGCGTTCACCCTCGGCATCGTCAAACTCCGCAATCAGAAACGCTCCGAATAGGTAGGGCGCGATAAAGGGGTCCTGTCCTCTGCAGGGTCTTGGCGTGGATGGGCATCTACGGGCGGACCGTGCAGAGGACAGGACCCCTCAAGCAACTTTTTAGAGCTGGTTGCCGAGCTTGTACTCGGGCATCTCTTCACCCTCACGGGTGTACGAGAAGCCATCGGCGCCGATGGTGACGGCCATCTCGGAGGCGTCGGTGCGGGCGACGACCGGTTGCGGGTTGCCGTCGAGGTCCATAACGACCGATGCTTCGGTGTACCAACTGGGCACGACCGGGGTTCCCCACCAGTCGCGTCGCTGGTTGTCGTGCACATCCCACGTGATTACAGGGTTGTCGGGATCGCCCGTGTAGTAGTCCTGCGTGTAGATCTCAACGCGGTGAC
>CAIVOR010000079.1 GCA_903907615.1 uncultured Microbacteriaceae bacterium
GCGCTGCACCTGCTGCAGCGCCGTGTTGGCGCGCCGGGCTTCCTCGGGTGTGGCAATCGCTTCGCGGGAACGCCGATCGATTTCGCGGCTCAGTCCCACAATCACCTCGAGCGCTTCGTCGGGCAATGACTTGCTGTTCCGAACGGCGGGCAAGTTCAAGCGCGAAAAGAGTTCGGCACCCTGCAGACGGCCCAGCTCAATTTCGAGTTCGGAACGGCGGTCGGGTGCTTCGCCGGTCAAGAGATCGGTGAGGGCAACGCCGAGCGCGGCCGCCAGGGCGGTGAGGGCCGAGAGTTTGGGCTCGCGACGGCCGTTCTCAATCTGCGAGAGCTGACTGGGCAGAAGCCCCACGGCATCGCCGAGCTGTTCGAGAGTGAGTCCCGCTTTCGCACGGAAGAATCGGATGCGTTTGCCCAGAATCATCACATCATTGGTCATTTCTTCACTTTAGGTGAAAAATTCATATTATTCACGCACTTTTTTGGGTCAAACACCAGTTTTTATGCCTCAGACTTGAAATGTCCCCGACATTCACACGAGACGTCGAGCGTCCGGGGCACGAGACGAACGAGACAAGGGAGTTTTATGACCATCGCACCCGCCACCCCCGCGAGCAAAGTTCCCATCGCCACGTCTCTGGGCGAGCCCCCCTTCGTCACCAACCGCGCCCTCCTCAAGTGGATCTCTGACATCGCCGCTCTGACGCAGCCGGAACGCATTCACTGGTGCGATGGGTCGCAGCAGGAGTGGTACGAGCTCACCCGCGAAATGATCGCCCAGGGCGTTCTCATTCCCCTCAACCCCGAGCTTCGGCCCGACAGTTTTCTCGTCCGCTCTGACCCCGATGACGTGGCGCGTGTCGAAGACCGCACCTTCATCTGCTCGCTGAAGAAGGAAGACGCCGGTCCCACCAACAATTGGCGAAACCCCGAAGAAATGAACACCGAACTCCGCGGGCTCTTTGCGGGCAGCATGCGCGGCCGCACCATGTACGTCGTGCCGTTCTCCATGGGTCCGCTCGGTGGCCCCATCTCGCAGTTGGGCATCCAGCTGACCGACTCGCCTTACGCCGTGCTCAACATGCGCATCATGACACGCATGGGCTTCGATGCCCTCGCGCTCATCGACGACAAGACGCCGTGGGTTCCCGCCGTGCACTCCGTCGGCTTCCCGCTCGTGGACCACGACGGCAACCGCACCGACGACGTCGTCTGGCCCAGCAACCTGACGAAGTACATTTGCCACTTCCCGGAGTCGCGCGAAATCTGGTCGTACGGCTCGGGCTACGGCGGAAACGCTCTCCTGTCGAAGAAGTGCTTCAGCCTGCGCATCGGATCGTACATGGGGCGTCAAGAGGGCTGGATGGCCGAGCACATGCTCATCCTTAAGCTCACCTCGCCCGAGAACAAGGCGTACCACGTTGCCGCGGCCTTCCCGTCGGCCTGTGGCAAGACAAACCTCGCCATGATCACCCCGACCATCCCCGGATGGAAGGCCGAGACCATCGGCGATGACATCGCCTGGCTGCGCCCCGGTTCCGACGGACGCCTCTACGCGATTAACCCCGAGGCCGGTTTCTTCGGCGTGGCACCGGGTACGGGAGAGAAGACAAACCCCGTCGCCATGCACACCGTGTGGGGTAACACCATCTTCACCAACGTCGCGCTGACCGATGAGGGCGACGTCTGGTGGGAGGGTATGACCGAAGAGGTCCCCGAGCATCTCGTCGACTGGCGCGGCGACGACTGGACGCCCGATTCCGGTCGTCTGGCCGCTCACCCGAACTCTCGATTCACCGTACCGATTCAGCAGTGTCCCACGCTGTCGAGTGATTGGTACGAGAGCGAAGGCGTGCCCCTCGACGCCATCATCTTTGGTGGTCGACGTGCAACCAACATCCCGCTCGTCGCTGAGGCGCTCGACTGGGAGCACGGCGTGTTCATCGGCGCCACCGTGTCGAGCGAGCAGACGGCTGCCGCCGAGGGAACCGTGGGCGACCTGCGCCGCGACCCCTTCGCCATGCTGCCCTTCTGCGGTTACAACATGGCCGACTACTGGCAGCACTGGCTCGACATGGGCACGACGATGGGTGCCAACGCTCCCAAGATTTACCAGGTCAACTGGTTCCGCAAGGACGACAAAGGTCACTTCCTGTGGCCCGGCTTTGGCGAGAACTCGCGCGTCCTTGAGTGGATCTGTCGTCGCATCGACGGTGACGCAGCCGTGACCGACCTTCCCATCGGCCGGGTGCCCGCCGAGGGTTCGCTCAACCTCGAGGGTCTGGAGATTGCGCCCTCGAGCATGGAGCAGCTCTTCGCCGTAGACCCCGCAATGTGGTCTGCCGAGTGCGACCTCACCGAGCGCTTCTTCGACCAGTTCGGGTCGCGCGTTCCCCCTGTTTTGACCACGCAACTCACGGCGCTGCGAAAGCGCCTGACGTAGGTCACGCTAGGCCGCGATGTTTTCGGATCGTCTCACCGGGTTCATCGCTTATCAAGAAGTGGGGGCATCCGGCTCGTCTCATCGGATGCCCCCACTTTCTCGTGCAACAATGACTGCCACATCGTGAGTTTTGATACGCAACCGGTTGGTTGTTCCGGGTGACGAAGGGGAGAGGCCATGGCTGATGCCAACGAGACCTCAGGCATGCGTGAGCTCGCCGAGGTTATCGAACGCCTGCGCGCCGAGGGCGGTTGTCCCTGGTGCTCCGAGCAGACGCACGAATCCCTCGTGCAGTACCTGCTCGAAGAGACCTACGAACTCATCGAGGCGATCGAAGCCGGTGACCGCGACGACGTGATTGAAGAACTCGGCGACGTCTTGTACCAGGTGATGTTTCACGCGAGCTTGGGTGCCGGAACCACGAGCGAGAACTACACGCTCGACGAGATCGCCCAGCGCGCGGCCGACAAGATGATCGGTCGTCATCCTCACGTGTTTGGTGACGTGCAATTCGAGACCGCCGATGACGTGATTGCGGTGTGGGAGGAACTCAAGAAGGCCGACAAGCCGAGCCGGGAATCCACGCTCGACGGCGTTCCGCAAAACATGCCGGCGCTCGCGCTCGCCGACAAGCTGCTCGGCAAGGCAGCCAAGCTAGACCTGGTCGACATCGGCGGCCCCGCCCCCTTCGCCTTCGAGAGTGAGGACGAACTCGGTCCCCTTCTGCTCGCGATTGTGGCGTCAGCGCGGGGCCAGGGACTCGACTCGGAGCGGGCACTGAGAAGCGCGCTGCGCGAACTTCAGATCGACATTCGCGAGGCCGAAGCGACCGACGCCGACTAGTTTCGGCCCGGTCCGATGGCGGCGGGCCTCGTCAGATGAGTCCGGCTGCGCGACCGTAGGCCATGGGTCCGCCCTTGTCGGCGGGGAAACCGTAGCCGAGCACAAAAACAGTGTCGACGTCCTCGGCACTCGCCGCAATTCCGTCGGCGACGACTCGTTGCCCCTCGGCGGCCAAGGCTCTGACGCAGCGGGTCACAATGTCAGCGGCACTGACGGGCCGCGATGTCAGGGTTCCTTGTGCGACTCCGCCAGCATCCTGCGCCGCTGAAATCAAAGCCGCAATCTCGACGCGCTCGGTGACGGAACGGTCTGTGCCGTGCGTGAACCAGCCGGCACCCGTCTTATTACCGAGATCCCCGCAAGCCACCACGTCGCCCAAGAGTGCCCAGCCGGGTTCATCTGAGTCCCCAGCTTCCCGACGAATGTGCCACAGGATGTCCAGACCGACCAGGTCCATCACCCGAAACGGGCCCATCTTGAAGCCAAAGTCCTCGAGCGCGGCATCAATCTGGCCGGGCGAGGCTCCCTCGAGTGCGCAGTGCAGGGCTTCGAGCACGTACGCGTCAAAAATGCGATTGCCGATGAAGCCGTAACCCACCTGTGCCACGACCGCGGTCTTGCCCATGCGTGCCACGAGCTCGAGCATCGCATCCAGCGTGTGTGTCGAGGTGTGTCGAGCGTCGATCACCTCGACAAGTTTTTGCACGTGTGCGGGCGAGAAGAAATGCAGCCCGCAGACCTGCTGGGGGCGGTTCGTGGCCTCGGCGATCACGTTGACATCGAGCGTTGACGTGTTGGTGGCCAACAGGGTCTCCGGACTCACGATTGCATCGAGCTGAGCAAAGAGAGCGCGCTTGGCCTCGAGGTTTTCCACGATGGCTTCCACGACGAGGTCGACCTCAGCGATGTCGGCCAACGCCGCAGCCGCACGCACGCGCTGACGCATTGTTGCCGCCTCGTCTGCATTAAGCGCCCCCTTGGAAGTCTGTCGCTCGAGCTCGGCGACAATCCAGGTCACGGCATTGGTGGCCCGCCCGGGTGCCGTGTCATAAACCTCGACCTCACACCCCGCACGCAACAACGAGAGGGCGATGCCGCGGCCCATGTGTCCCGAGCCAACGACGGCGGCCCGGTCGATTCGGGTCATGGGGTTTGCCCCAGTCGATAGGTCTCGGGTCACTTGTCGCTGGCTAAGAACTGCTCGCGGTAGTTCAGGATGTGCCGGTCGATGGGTGCCGCCGCGACTCCTGAAAGCGTGCGAATGTCATCTGTGACCAGCGACATCTCATCGGCCCGAATCGAGTAGAAGCAACTACGACGCGATTCCTTCATGGCCACGGGGTCGGGCAAGCCCTTGGTCAGGAGCCGGTCGAAGTCATCCACATCTTCGTAGGCGAGTCGGGTCCCGAGAAGGCGGTTGACGCGGTCGGCGGTTTGGCCAAATGTCAACGCTTCGGGGCCGGTGAGGTTGTAGGTCTGACCCTCGTGGCCCGGCGTGCGCAGGGCGCCTGCCACGGCGGCACCGATGTCGCGACGCGACACCCAACTGGCGGCGCCATTACCCGCCGGCGCCGCGCAGAGTCCCTGGTCAAACATGTGGTGAGCGCTTACCTGATACAGGCTCGTGCGCAAAAAGGTAAAGGGAACGCCGGATGCGCGAATCATGTCTTCGGTTTCGGCGTGCGACACACTGTGGATGAAGACCGCATCCGTAGCGGCATTCACGAACGAGAGATAGGCGAGCTGAGCGACGTGTGCCTGGCCGGCAGCTTCGACGAACGCGCTGTGTTTGCGCAGACGCTCATCGTGAGTCTCGTAGAGCGAGACCATGAAAACGCGGTCGCCCGGGTTCAGTGCATCGGCTACCCGCTGCGGATCGGCAAAGTCTCCCTCGACAACGTGAGCGGCGCCCAGGTGAGCAGCCCGCTTCGCGTCGCGAACCAAGAGTTTGACCTCAACCCCCGACTCAATAAGGAGGCGGGCGGCTTCGCCACCCACGTGACCGGTAGCGCCGGTGATGACAATCATGTGGTCTCCTTCGGTGGGTGGCGCCCTCATTCTCTCGCGTGAAAGCCCGACGCGTATAGTGTCACCATGCGCACAGCGCCCGAATTTTTTGATGAGGCCTTCAGCGCCAATCCGGAGGCACGCGCAGTGGCGTTCTTCGACGCCGACGTGTCGTATGCCGCGGTGAACGCGCGAGCAACCGCGGTGGCCGGGTGGCTGTCTCATCAGGGCATTGGCCGCGCTGATCGTGTCGTCGTGCAGTTACAAAACGTTCCTCAGTTCACCATGCTCGCGCTGGCGATTTGGCGGGTGGGTGCCGTGCTTGTTCCCGTCAACCCCATGTATAAACGCGACGAACTGGCGCACGCCATGAGCGACAGTGGGGCCGTCCTCTTTATTGGTGCCGTCCAATCCGCCGCCGAGGCGCGTGCCGCCTGCGCGCTGGCGGGCCTCGAGCGCCAGGCGTTCATTGACGAGTTCGCCCTGCAGTCCCGAAACGATGCGCGACTGTTCGTGACAGCATCCGCCGAGAGTGGTGCCGCGACCCTCGAGGCGATCTTCGCCGGCGAGGGTGAGGAATCGGATTTCGTTGCCGCCGAGGTGCAGCCGCAAGACCCGGCCCTGATCTGTTACACGTCGGGAACAACGGGCAGCCCCAAGGGTGCCGTGATGACGCACGACAACATTGCGGTCAGTGTGGTGGCCTACCGCGACTGGTGGCAGATTCCCGACGGCACCGACATCGCCGCCGTGGCTCCGCTGTGTCACATCACGGGCATCATCTGTGGGCTCCTGCTGCCCTGGCTCTGCCGGTCAGCGGCCGTCATGACCTATCGATTCCACCCCGAGGTGTTGCTCGAGGCGTTCAGCGAACACCGGCCCGGTTTTATGGCGGCTACCGCGACGGCGTACCAAGCACTCCTGGCGTCGCCCGCGGCCTCGCCGTCAGCGTTCGCGTCATTCCGCACGCTGTGTTCGGGTGGGGCCGCCCTGCCAACGGCCGTGCTCGAGCGATTCCAGGTCGAGACGGGGCACTACGTCTACAACGGGTACGGCCTCACCGAGACGTCCGCTGCGTGCATGTCCGTCCCGTTCGGCAGCGTGGCGCCCACCGACGAGGAGTTCGGGGTGGTGTCCACCGGACGCATGTTGGACGGCTTCGACATCCGCATCCTTGACGATGCGCACGCCGATGTGGCCCCCGGCGAACTGGGTGAGATCGCCATCGCCGGCCGCGGCGTCTTTGGCGGCTACTGGCAACGCCCTGAGGCCACTGCCGAGTCCTTCGTCGACGACTACTTTCTCACCGGAGACATCGGCTGCATCCGCGACGACTGGATATACGTGCTCGATCGCAAAAAGGAACTCATCAACGCCTCCGGCTTCAAGGTGTCACCGCGTGAGGTGGAGGATGTGCTGTATCGGCACCCCGCCGTTCGCGAAGCCGGTGTGACCGCTATGCCCGACGAGTATCGCGGCGAGGCCGTACTCGCGGTGATCTCCCTTCGTCCCGGCGCCTCTGTTGACAGCAACGAAGTCCGTTCGTTTGTGAAGGAGCGACTGGCCGCCTACAAGGTGCCCGCGCAAGTGATTGTCGTCGAGGAGTTGCCCAAGAACACAAATGGCAAAATCTTGCGTCGCGAGCTCGCGGCGCTCGCCGTGCGAGAATAAGGGTCATGGCGCGCGACGTAAATCCCCCTCGAGGCATGCGCGATTTCCTCCCGGCTGAAAAGGCCTCGCGCGAACACGCGCTCGGCGTCATTCGGCAGACCTATTCCGCCCACGGTTTTGACGAGATTGAGACCCCGGTGGTCGAGGACTACGACCGCCTGCACACCGGGTTGGGTGGCGACAACGAGAAACTGGGCTTCAGCGTGCTCAAGCGCGGTCTTTCGCACGACGATCTGGCTGCTGCTGCAGCTGCCGGCGACCCCCACGCTTTGGCTGACCTCGGCCTGCGCTTCGACCTCACGGTGCCGCTCGCGAGGTACTACGCCACGCACCGCTCTGAACTGCCCGGTGTCTTTCGTGCCATGCACGTCGGCCCGGTGTGGCGGGCCGAGCGCCCGCAGAAAGGTCGCTACCGGCAGTTCGTGCAGTGCGACATCGACATTGTGGGTGACGCGTCCCCGTTGGCCGAGGTTGAGCTCATTACGGCCACGTCCGCAGCGCTCGTCGCACTGGGCCTCGCCAATTGCACGATCCGGCTCAACGACAGACGCATCTTGGCGGGCATCTTGCACTGGTGCGGCTTTGCCTCCGAACGTTTCGAACAGGTGCTGGTTTCTGTCGACAAGCTCGACAAAATCGGCGTGGACGGTGTGGTCAGTGAACTGGCTGAGTTCGGCGCCGATGCCGCCGCTGTTCTGGGCGGTCTGCTCGAGGGCATGGCGCCGGCTCTGGCAGCCGGGGGAGTCGACCTCACCACCGACGCCATTCTCGCGGTGCTCCCCGAGGGCATCGACCCCGACGCCGTTGCCGCGCTCGAGACGCTGGCCAACGCGCTGCGTCACCTGCCCTCTGGCGTGCGCGTGGTGTTCGATCCCACGCTGGTGCGCGGCATGGGTTATTACACGTCGACCATTTACGAAATCGCGCACCCCGAGTCGGGCTCATCCATCGGTGGCGGCGGTCGTTACGACGGCATGATTGGCCGTTTCTTGGGTCAGGATGTGCCGGCCGTGGGATTCTCACTCGGCTTCGAACGCATCATTGACCTGTTGCCCGCCACGAGAACAGGGTCGGCGGGTGTCGTGCTGATTCACGAGCCCGTGCTCGAAAACTCCGAGGGCGCCTTGGCCGCGCTGATGGCAATCAAGGCCGAGCTGGTGGCCCAGGGAAACCGCGTTCGCCTCGAGCGTCGCGTCAAGAACCTCACGCCGGTCCTCGACCGGGCAAAACTCTCGGGGTTCACGTCGTTCGCATTCGTCGCCGTGGGCAACCACACGCTGGCCGACCTGACCCTCAAAACCCTCGACTAGTTGCGCCCCTAGAATTAGGGGCGAACTCAACTTTTCTTGCCCGTTAGACGACCCACACAAGGAGCACTCGTGACCTACATCGACGCAATCGGAGCCCGCGAAATTCTTGACTCGCGCGGCAACCCCACGGTGGAGGTAGAGGTGCTCTTGACGGACGGCACTGTGTCGCGCGCGGCTGTTCCCTCGGGCGCGTCCACCGGTGCGTTCGAGGCTTACGAGCTTCGCGATGGAGACAAGGGTCGCTATCTCGGCAAGGGTGTGCTCAAGGCGGTGGCCGCCGTCACGCAGACCATCGCCCCGGCTCTTGACGGCATGGATGCGACGGATCAGCGCCTGATCGATGCCACTCTCATCGCTCTCGACGGAACCGACAACAAGAAGAAGCTCGGCGCCAACGCCATTCTCGGTGTCAGCCTTGCTGTGGCACGTGCAGCGGCCGACTCGCGTGATCTTCCGCTCTTTCGCTATGTGGGTGGCCCCAACGCACACACGCTTCCCGTTCCCCTGATGAACATCATCAACGGTGGCGCCCACGCCGACACCGGAGTCGACATTCAGGAGTTCATGGCAGTGCCCCTCGGCGCCTCGTCGTTTGCCGAGGCACTGCGTTGGGGTGCCGAGGTGTACCACGCACTCAAGGACCTGCTCAAGAGCAAGGGTCTGGCGACCGGCCTCGGCGACGAGGGTGGTTTCGCGCCCGATCTGCCCAACAACCGGGCAGCACTCGAGCTCATCGTTGAGGCAATTGGCAAGGCCGGCTTTAAGCCCGGGAAGGACATCGCGCTGGCTCTCGATGTGGCCTCCACTGAGTTCTTCGCCAACGGCGCCTACTCCTTCGAGGGCACCACGCGCTCGGCCGCCGAGATGTCGGCCTACTACGCCGAACTGGTGGCCGCCTTCCCGCTGGTCTCCATCGAAGACCCGCTGGCCGAAGACGACTGGGCAGGATGGACGCACCTCACCGCCGAGCTGGGCGACAAGGTTCAACTCGTGGGCGACGACCTCTACGTCACCAACCCCAAGCGCCTGGCCGACGGTATCGCCAAGCGCGCCGGAAACAGCATCCTCGTCAAGGTGAACCAGATTGGTACGCTCACCGAGACGCTCGACGCCGTCTCGATGGCACAGCGTCACGGCATGACGGCAATCCTGTCGCACCGTTCGGGCGAAACCGAAGACACGACCATTGCCGACCTCGCTGTCGCAACCGATTGTGGCCAGATCAAGACGGGTGCTCCCGCACGCAGTGAGCGCGTGGCGAAGTACAACCAGTTGCTGCGCATCGAAGAAGAGTTGGGCGAGGCCGCTGTCTACGCCGGTCGCTCGGCCTTCCCGCGATTCACAGCGTAACCTCCTAACCTTTTTGTATGGATCCGAAGCGTCCGGAAGTTCGCGGGGTATCTCGCGACGACTCGCGACGCCCCGGCCCTGGTAAGCCGCGCAAACCTCCGCGCGCGGCATCGCGCTCAGCCCAGCCGGCAGAGCCCGGGAGCCGGGCGCGGAATACACGGAATGCTCGACCTCAGTCCGGTCCGTTCCGACTCAAACCGCCGCGGACCTGGTTTCGCGCGCGTTCGGAGATTACCGAAGACGGTGAGCGCCGGCTGGGTGTGTGGTTGGGAAGTTTTCGAATCTCGGGCGTCACGCTCCTGGTCGTGATTCTCACGATCATGGGAGTCGGTGTTCTTGGCCCTCAGATCAATATTCTCGTGCAGCAACGTCGAGATGTTGCCGACCTCGCGGAGCAGGTGCGCCAAAAGCAACTCGCCATTGAGGACGTTGAGAAGCAGCGCGCGCGCTGGGATGATCCGGCGTACGTTCGTGCGCAGGCTCGCGAGCGTCTCTTTCTGGTCATGCCAGGGGACATCAGTTTCATCGTGATCAGTGACGTGCCCATCGCCGAGAAGTCGCTCGACAAGCCCAGCACCACGGTTCAATCCACGAAATCCGACTGGATGCGCGGCATTTTCAATTCGGTCATGGTTGCCGGCCTCTCCACGGCTACTCCAGCACAGCTGGATGCCGCCACCAAAGCCGCGGGGACACAATGACCGGCTCTTCAGTAACTCCGACACCCACGCCCGCTGACCTGGCCATCGTTTCGGCGCAGCTCGGTCGACCCGTGCGCGATGTGGTGGCGATTGCGGCGCGCTGTGTGTGCGGAGCACCCACGGTGGTCTCAACAAAACCGCGCTTGGGCGACGGAACACCCTTTCCCACCTTTTACTACCTCACCCACCCGGCGGCCACGGCGGCGATCTCCGAGCTCGAGGGGGACCACGTGATGAATGAGTTCAGCCAACTCCTCGTCGATGACGCCGAGATCCGAGCCGCCTACGAATCCGCACACGTTGCCTATCTCGCCGCGCGCGACGCATTCGGCGTCGTCGATGAGATTGCGGGTATCTCGGCCGGCGGCATGCCCACGCGCGTCAAATGCCTGCACGCGCTCGCCGGGCACGCGCTCGCGGTTGGCCCCGGCATCAACCCCATCGGTGACCTCGCTGTGGAACGCGCCACGTGGTCACCGAACGTCTGCGTCTGCGTTCCCTACGATGTTTAGGCCCACCGGTCGGCGCACGCGCGCCCCCATCACCGCAGTGGCCGGCCTCCTGGCCGCGGTAACCCTTGTTCTCGCCCCCGCAGGAGCAGCCCAGGCAACGTGGGTGCGCGACGCCGAGTGGTGGCTCGACTCTTACGGCTTCACCGAGGCGTGGAACGTGACGCAGGGGGAGGGCGTGCTGGTGGCCGTCATCGATTCCGGCATTGCCGACGTGCCCGACCTCGCGGGTGCCGTTGTCGGTGGAGCGGACTTCTCGGGAGTGGGCAGTGCCGACGGCCGCACACCCGTGGGCGTTCAACTCAACCACGGCACCATGGTGGCATCTGTGCTCGCCGGCCGTGGCACGGGAAACGGAATTCTCGGCACCGCACCTCAGGCGCAACTTCTCTCAGCGTCTATCGGCTTCGGCGGCGTGAGCGAGATCTCTCCCGACGACCAGGTGGCGGCAGCTCTGCGCTGGTCTGTCGATCAGGGCGCCACGGTGATCAACATGTCGATTACGCGCAACACCCTCGACTGGCCCCCCAGCTGGGATGAGGCCATGCTCTATGCCTTCGAACACGACGTGGTCGTGGTTGCCGCGTCCGGCAACCGAGCCAACGGGACCGACGAGGTGGGTGCCCCGGCCACCATGCCGGGTGTGCTGGGCGTGGGCGGTTTCGATCGCAACGGTGACGCCTCGTGGGATGCCTCGACGCAGGGCATCACCATCGGCGTGGCCGCGCCTTCCGAGGATCTCATCGGCATCAACCGTTTTGGCGAACCCCAAAACTGGGCCGGCAGCAGCGGGGCGGCGCCCATCGTGTCGGGGCTTGTGGCCCTCGTGCGCGCCGCGCATCCGGAACTCGATGCGGCCAACGTCATTCAGCGGGTGCTGGCGACCGCGACTCCGGTGGGTTCATCGCCGAGTCCGCTCTACGGCTACGGTCGCATCAACGCCGCCGCGGCGGTTTCGGCGGACGTTCCTACCGTCACCGAAAACCCGATGGGGTCGCTCGAGGAGTGGATTCGCCTCAATCGCCGTGCCGAACCGACCGTCGCGCCAACGGCACATCCCACGTCCACGCCCGCCGCTTTGCCACTCGGGCGTCTCATGTGGCCACCGTGGGGGTATTTCGCTGAGCGGTACGCCATACCGTCATTGTTCGTGCTCGCATTCGGTAGTCTTATAGCGCTGGGTATCACCGCCGTCACCCGGCGTGTTCGTGGTCGCCGCCGAGACGGTCGCCCCTAGGCGTTCCACGACGATTTACCACTTTTTTATTGTTCAAAACGGAGACGTCTACTGTGACAAAAATCCTCATTGTCGGTGCCGGCTATGCCGGTTTTTACACCGCCTGGAAGCTCGAAAAGTGGCTTCGCTCCGGAGAGGCCGAGGTCACGATCGTCGACCCGCGCCCGTACATGACGTACCAGCCGTTTCTTCCCGAGATTGCCGCCGGTTCGATTGAGGCACGTCACGCCATCGTTCCGTTGCGTTCGCACCTCAAGAAGACCCACATCATCGCGGGCAAGGTGACGGCGGTCAACCACAAGAAGAAGTCGGCCACGATTACTCCCGAAGACGGCGCAAAGTACGCGATGGAATATGACCACATCGTGTACACGGCCGGCTCCGTATCGCGCACGTTCCCGATTCCCGGAATCGCCGAAAAGGCCATCGGCCTCAAGACGATTGAAGAAGCCATCTACGTGCGTGACCGCATGCTGAACGACTTCGATAAGGCAGCCGGTTTGCCACCGGGGCCCGAGCGGGATCGCCTGCTGACCGTTGTCGTGATTGGCGGCGGATTCGCGGGTATCGAAATCTTTGCCGAACTCCGCTCGCTGGCCAGTGCCATCCTCAAGGACTATCCCGAGATCACCTTCGACGACACGCACTTTCACCTCATCGAGGCGATGGATCGCATCATGCCCGAGGTCTCGCTCAAGACCAGCCAGTGGGTGCTCAAGAACCTCGCCCAGCGTGGCGCTCAGGTTCACCTCAACACTCAGCTTCGTTCGGCTGCGGGCGGAAAGATTGAGCTCTCGACGGGCGAAAGTTTTGACGCCGACCTCATCATTTGGACGGCCGGTGTCATGGCCAACCCCGCACTGGGACAGACAGACTTCCCGCTCGACGAGCGCGGGCGCCTGCGCCTTCAGCCCGACCTCCGCGTTGCGGATGACGACGGCCCACTCCAGGGAGCCTGGGGTGCCGGAGATGCCACTGCCGTTCCAGACCTGTCGGGTGGTGGCGTGGGCGGATACTGCGTCCCCAACGCTCAGCACGCGGTGCGTCAGGCCAAGCATCTTGCCAAGAACATCACGGCGGATATCCGCGGCGAGGGTGTTCGCGACTACATCCACTACAACCTTGGCGTTGTCGCGGGTCTCGGTCTCAACATCGGCGTTTTCCAGTCGGGCAAGTTAGTGCTCACCGGATACCTCGCATGGCTCGCTCACCGCGGGTATCACGGTTTGGCCATGCCCACTTTTGAGCGCAAGGTGCGTGTGATCTGGGGTTGGATCAACAACTTCTTCCTCGGTCGCGACATTGCCTCGCTCACTGCCTACAAGACGCCCCGCGCCTCGTTTGAGGAATACGCGGTCCGCGTTCGGTAGCCTTTCGGGGGCACCAATAACGACGGGCCCCCATAGCCCAATCGGCAGAGGCAGACGACTTAAAATCGTTCCAGTCTGGGTTCGAGTCCCAGTGGGGGCACGAACGAAACGACCCGCTTTCGGCGGGTCGTTTCGTTCGTGGCTCTGCTTGCGCGAGGACTCATCGTGGGCCCCCGCTCGCACCGTCGCGAGCATGTCTCGCGGCGCTCAGGGCGAGTAGGGGAGTCGAGTCCCAGTGGGGGCACTCAACTGAGTCTGGCGCGCACGATGCGGAGCAATCTCGATTCAAATTCTTCGAAGGTTTCGCCTTCATCGTTGAGAAAGGTGCCTCCATACATCGACCGAAACACGACTTCTGTGTAGAGCGTCTGGCACACCTCAAATGCGTTTCGAGGGTCGTTGCCGGGCAGGAGGTCCGCCATGGCTTGAACAAGGGCACGAGATTGCGCTGAGCCTCGACCCAACAACGATTCATTGACGGATGCGTACCTGATCACGGGTTGCAAGAAAGCCTTATGTTCCTCAAACGTCTTTGCCACAACATCAATAACGGCTGAGAGCCGCGACACGGATTCACTTGGCGCACGTGCGGCCGCCTCAAGGTACGAGTCCTGAGTTGTGAGCACGTTCTGCATGCCTCTTTCATAGACGGCCCAGAAGAGTCCACTGAGTCCGTCAACGCGGGAGTAAATGGTGGGGGCCGTCACCTGTGCCTCTTTACAGACCGCAGTGATTGTCATTGCTTCCCAACCGCCCTCGACCAGAAGCTTTGTTCCCGCCTCGAGAATTCGCTCCCAGGAATCGATGCTTCGCGCTTGGCGAGGCCTGCGAACGCCAGAAGGTTGTTGCCCGGCAGGTGAAGTCATAGTTCCATCCTGCCGGGCAATTCCGTGCATTGGTGCCTTAAGCCGGAATCAACACGCTCTCGCCCATTTCGGCCAGCTGATCCTGGATTTCTTTCGGGCTGCGCTCACCAATCTGCTTCTGCAGGAACTTCGTGTTGTCGAAGAAGAAGTCCCGAACGGGCCTGAGGAATGCCGGGGCATGGTGGAACATCTGCCCCAGCTGGTAGGCCATCTGGACCTGCGTTGTGGTGTGCGGGATGCGTGGCGTTTCGTAGGCCACCAAGGCCGCCGCCACTGCGGCGGTATCCGCGAGGTCCACCTTGGCAAGATGTTGCGCAATGAAATAACCGTCACAGATGGACATGCCGGCGCCGTAAGCGGCGTACGGAGAGGTTGCGTGTGCCGCGTCTCCGGCGATCGTGACACGCCCCTTCGACCACTTCTTGAGCGGAACGCGGTCGCGAATGACCCAGTGTTGAATGTTCTGCTTCGGGGTTCCCGCAATCAATGCTTGCAGCGGCCCCGACGTGAACGGCTTCGCCAGCTCGGCTGCGCGAGCAGCAAGATCGTCGGCTGGCGGCAGGGTAGCGTCACGACCTTCGAGTACCCACCATTGGGCCCCATCCTTGCCTTTGGTTCGGATGGCGGTGTAACTACCTTGAACCTTGTCGCTGTGGGCCACAACGCACTCGCCCATCGGCGTCCCCTTCGGCACGTTGAGCGTGAAGCCGCCGATGATTTGAAGATTGTGCTCTCGCTTGGGGGATGAACCCCAGAGCTTTTCGCGCACCATGGAGTCGATGCCGTCGGCTCCAATGAGAATCGGTGTGTTCACCGTCGACCCATCGGCAAGAGTCAACTCAACGTGAGTGCCTTTGTCGACGAAGTTCGTGAGGTCAACCCCGAATTTGATCATTCCCTTGGGGACTGCTTCGAGCATGCGCGAATAGAGGTCTGGGCGCAGCATCCCAATGAAACCGCCGCCATAGTCGCGGATAACCTCAGGCCGTAGTTGAACATCGGCCCGGATCTTTCCCTTGGTGTTTTGAAAAGTCGAGTGGCAGGGTGCGCCAAGGTCAACGGTGTTAACTCCGATGAGGTTGAGGGCCTTGATTGCGGGCGGCCACAGGTTCAGGATGTTGCCCGCGGGTCGAGCTTCTTTATAGCGCTCAAAGACGACGACGTCTTTGCCTGCCGTGTGCAGGGCGAGCGCCGTAGCCATTCCGGCAGGGCCGGCACCGAGTACAACAATGGGGTTCTTCGAAGACAATTTAACTCCTCCTTGAGTTGGTGTGACTGTGAGCGTAGCTCCTTTCGCAAAAAATATAAAGCCTTTATAGTTATTCTCACGGCTAACGAAAAGAGACACAGAATGTCCATTACGAAAATCGATTGGGTCGCAACAAAACTCACGGATCAGTCCCTGGATTCGGCACGTTCGTTTGGCGCGGCGCTCGGGCTGAGCGTCATCGTGGACACTCCAACTCAACTCATGATGCAAGCGCCTGATGGCGGCGTTGTCGAGTTTTGTTCAACGGACTACGACGGTCCCGCTCACCTTTTTGAACGGCATGAC
>CAIVOR010000080.1 GCA_903907615.1 uncultured Microbacteriaceae bacterium
CAGTAAGAGTGAGCGCGCCTACGCCGCCATCAAGCAGTCGATTACCGAGGGCGGCTATGGTCCCGGCTACCGACTGGTGCTGGGCCAGATTGCCAAGGAGCTCGACGTGAGCGTGGTTCCCGTTCGGGAGGCCATTCGCCGGCTCGAGGCGGAGGGTCTCGTCACGTTCACCACGAATGTGGGCGCTCAGGTCGTGGCCGTCGACGCGCGCGAATACCAGTACACAATGGAGACACTCAGCCTCGTGGAGGGAATGGCCACCGCCATGGCGGCGCCCAACGTCACGGCCGAAGACCTCGCACTCGCTCGCAAGATCAACCAAGAGATGCGCGAGTGCCTGACGAACTTTGACCCGAGCCGGTTCACCGAACTCAACCACGAGTTCCACGCCGTGTTCTTTGAACACTGCTCCAACCTGCACATCCTCGATCTCGTGCACCGGGGCTGGAACAGGCTCGCCACCATTCGCGAATCGTCGTTTGGCTACATTCCCGGGCGCGCTCAGGAATCGGTTGAGGAACACGACAACCTCGTGAATCTGATCGCCTCTGGCGCCGATGCCCTCACCATCGAAATGGCCGCTCGAGCACATCGACTCGCCACCCTCAACGCCTATCTCGACAGCAAGAACACTTCCTCATCCACTCGCTCACCATAAGAATTCCCCGTCTCATCCCAGACCCTACGAAAGGCACACCATGAAGTTCCGCAGTGATCCCCGTCAGATCAAGGGCAGCCTGGCTCCCCTGATGACGCCCTTTACCGCCGACGGCGCTGTCGACCACGATTCGCTGGCCAACATGGTCAACTGGCAGTTGGCCAACGGCACCAACGGCATCTCGCTCGGCGGTTCGACCGGTGAGCCCAGCTCGCAATCGATTGCTGAGCGCATTGCGGCCATGAAGACCGTGAACGACGCCATCGGTGACCGCGTGCCCTTCATGCCTGGCACGGGATCGGCCAAGCTCGACGAGACGCTCGAGGTCACCGCGGCCGCCCAGGCAATGGGCGTTGACGCCGCGCTCATCATCACGCCGTACTACGCTCGCCCCACGCAAGAGGCGCTCTACCAGTGGTACGCCACCGTGGCTCGCGAGTTCCCCGACCTGCCGCTCGTGGCCTACAACGTGCCCATTCGCACGTCGGTCGAGCTGGCGCCCGAGACGTTCGCGCGTCTCTACCGCGACTTCGACAACATCGTGGGCATCAAGGAAACCACCAAAGACTTCGAGCACTTCTCGTATGTGTTCCATAAGTGCGGCAAGGACTTGCTCATGTGGTCGGGCATCGAACTGTTGTGTCTGCCGCTTCTCGCGCTGGGCGGCATCGGCTTCATCTCGGCCCTGGCCAACATCGCTCCGCAGGCCGTGAGCGACATGTTCTGGGCCTACGAAGAGGGCAACCACGAGCGTGCGCGCGAAATTCACTACGGCGTGCACCCGCTGGTGGACCTGCTGTTCGTCGAGACCAACCCCGCGCCGGGCAAGTACGTCCTGGAGCGCATGGGCCTGATCAAGTCCGGCTTCGTCCGCCCGCCGCTCATCACCCCCACCCCCGGTGGCATCGACAAGATCGAGTCGCTGCTGGCCGAAGGCGAAAAGTGGGTCACCCCCGTCCTTCCCGAATTCGACATGAGGAGAAAATAACCATGGCTAACGACTACGCACCCAAGGATCTGCCCGCACACCTGCGCCTGTACATCGGCGGCGAGTGGGTGGATGCCGACGGCGGAGCCACATTCGACGTGCTCGAGCCCGTCTCCAACGAGACCTACATCACGGCCGCATCGGCAAGCGCCGAAGACGTCAACCGTGCCGTGGCGGCAGCCAAGAAGGCCTTCGACGAGGGCCCCTGGCCGCGCATGCTCCCCCGCGAGCGTTCGCGCATCCTGCACAAGATTGCCGACATCGTGGAATCGCGCGATGCGCGTCTGGCTGAAATCGAGTCGTACGACTCGGGTCTGCCCATCACGCAGGCACTGGGACAGGCACGTCGCGCGGCCGAGAACTTCCGGTTCTTCGCCGACCTCATCGTGTCTCAGCACGACAACGCCTTCAAGGTCCCCGGTCGCCAGATGAACTACG
>CAIVOR010000081.1 GCA_903907615.1 uncultured Microbacteriaceae bacterium
ACTCGGTGGAGCACGGTTTCGTCCACGGTGAACGAGGTCTCGTTGTTGATTTCGATGCTCATCGCTTGTTGCGCTCCCGTCGCGTCATCACGCGCTCTTCGTAGACCGTGTAGGCATCGACAATCTTGCCCACAAGGGAGTGACGAACGACATCCTCGGAACCCAGGTAGGCGAAATGAATGTCGTCAATCTCATCCAACACCTGCGTTACTGTGCGCAACCCGCTCGAGGGTGTGGGCAGATCAATCTGGGTGATGTCGCCCGTGACCACCATCTGCGAGGAGAAACCGAGTCGCGTGAGGAACATCTTCATTTGTTCGGGACTCGTGTTCTGCGCTTCGTCCAAGATGATGAACGAATCGTTGAGCGTCCGCCCGCGCATGTAGGCCAGCGGTGCCACCTCGATGGTTCCCACGCTCATGAGTTTGGCGACGAGTTCCGGGTCGAGCATCTCATTGAGGGCGTCAAACAGGGGACGCAGGTAGGGGTCGATTTTGTCGGTGAGCGTGCCCGGCAGGAAGCCCAGTCGCTCCCCCGCCTCGACAGCTGGTCGTGTCAAAATGATGCGATTCACCTCCTTGCGCTGAAGCGCCGCCACGGCCATGGCCATGGCGAGGTAGGTCTTTCCGGTTCCCGCCGGACCAATGCCAAAGACAATCGTGTTCTCGCGAATGGCCTGCACGTACCGCTGCTGGCCTGGCGTCTTGGCGCGGATGGTCTTGCCGCGAGACGACAGGATGACCTCGCCAATTCCCCCCTTGTCGGCCGGGGCGCGATTCGCCCCGCGCGTCACATCGCTCTCGGTGAGATCGATTCCGTCGCGAACCATCTGCACCAACTCGGAAATCAGATCCTGGGCTCGGGTCACCTCGGAATCGCCCTCGGGAGTGGCGTCGCTCGTGAGGGTGATCTCGTTGCCGCGCACGTGAACCGAAACACGCGGGTACTCGCGCTGGAGTCGGGTCATGAGTCGGTCTTGGGTGCCGAGAAGACGCACCATCTCAATTCCCGTCACCGTGACGGTTTGCGGCGTTACCGAACTAGGCAAGCGACTCCTCCGACAGGCCACCCGCAAGCACGTGGGCGTGGACATGAAACACGGTCTGCCCCGCGCTCGCACCTGAGTTAAACACCAAACGGTAGTCACCGTTGGCGTGTTCAGCGGCCAGCGTGGCGGCCGTGGCGACCATTTCGGCCAGGAGTGCCGGGTTGCCGGCGGCCAAGTCGGTCACGTTCTCGTACTCCTCGGTTTTCGGCACGACGAGGAGGTGCAGAGCAGCACGTGGAGCGATGTCGTGAAACGCAATAAGGCGTTCGTTCTGCCACACCACCGTGGCGGGGATTTCGCCAGAGATGATCCGGCTGAAGATAGTGGGCTCGCTCATTCTTCTATCGTAGGTCTAGGCCCACCGGCCGGACAGCGTCGAAGCGATGCCGAGGGCAACCGGACCCGCCGTGGAAGTCCGTAACACGTTCGCGCCCAGACGCACGAACGTCGCCCCGGCGGCGGCAAAGGCGTCGCGCTCTTCGGCACTAAAACCGCCCTCGGGGCCCACAACGAAGACCGTCTCCCGAACGTCGGGGCTGGTTGAGTTCGTCCAGTCAACGTCGTGCGGAGAGACGCCGGCGGCATCGAGCACGATGAGTCGGGTGGCCTCCCGTGCAATCAGGTCGCCGGTGTGCGCCAGGGCGCGAACCTCGGGAACCCAAGCCCGAAGCGACTGCTTGGCCGCCTCACGGGCAATCGACTGCCACCGCGCGCGGCCCTTGGCCTCCTTGGCGGCGTCCCAGCGACTCACACTGCGGGCAGCAGCGAACGGCACGACGGCATCCACGCCGAGCTCGACGGCCGCCTCAACGGCACGCTCGTCGCGATCGGTCTTGGCCAGCGCTTGAGCCAGCACGAACGCGTGCG
>CAIVOR010000082.1 GCA_903907615.1 uncultured Microbacteriaceae bacterium
ACGCGGTATCGAATTCGTCAAATCGTACTCGCGCTCACAGGCATCAACAGAGCGTTTGTTGATATGGGAGGGGATGACGGGAATCGAACCCGCGTAATCAGTTTGGAAGACTGAGGCTCTACCATTGAGCTACATCCCCGATGCACCAATTCTAGGTGATGCGGGAGGGTCGCACGCGACCCCAGCGCCAGAGCAACCTGGCCCTCAGCAGATTCAACCTTATACGCATGCGCGGTGATAGCGTGGTCATCGCTTGGAATCGACTTAAGGATGTGCTGTGACCAAAAACGTGCCTGCCAGTGACGCATCGGATGCCGTCGAGCCCGACACCACGTCTCGCTCGCTCACCCGTCGAACTCTCATCGCCGGAGGAGTGGCCGCAGCCGGAGCGCTTGCGCTCGCCGCATGTGCTCCCGTGGGTCCGTCACCTATCTCCACGGGTGCGGCAGGCGGCACGGTACGCAAGATCACGCCCCCGCGCCTCGACACGGCTTACCTCGGGGAAAAGGTGCTCTGCTACCGACCCATGCGTCGCGGCGCTCCCAACATGAGCGTGGAGACCGTGGGTTCGCAGGTCATCGGCCACAATTATGGTCACGGCGGCAGCGGATGGACGCTCGCGCCTGGCACCGCCAAGTACGTGGTCGACCTGGTTGAAGACACCGAGCAGGGCAAAGCGTTTAGCAAGGGCGAACCGGTGACGGTCGTCGGCGCGGGAGTCATTGGCCTGTTCACGGCCTACGAGCTGGTGCAACGCGGTTACTCCAACATCACCGTGATGTCGGAGAAGTTCGACAAACTCACCTCGCACAATGCGGGCGGTCTCCTCGCGCCTGTATCGATGGATAACGCCCCCGAGATTCAGGCCATTATCGACAAGGTGGGCATCGACGCCTACCGTTTCTACGCGGCCGTCGCCAAGGGGGAGCAGCCCGATTTTGAGGGCGGCGCAAAGATTGTTCCCTCGTACTTTGAAACGCGTGATGAATCCGGACTTGAGGCCTACGTGGGCCAGGTCATGGAACCCGCCAAAGACGTCGTTGTCGACTTTGGCAACGGCACCACTCGCAACATGGTGGTCTACGACGACGGCATCTTTATGGATACCGCCGTGATGATGCAAGAACTGCACGACTATCTCGATGCCCACGTCACGTTCGTCGAGAAGAAGGTGGCCAACTTCGCCGACCTGTCATCCACCATCGTCTTCGATAGCGCAGGTCTCGGTTCGGGTGCACTCAACGGTGACGCCGAGATGGTCTCGGTTCAGGGCCACCTCATCATGCTCAAGGATCAGGTTCCCGCCGACATGGAGTACATGATCCTCGTCTACTTCAAGGAAGGTCACACGGAAGCCGGCCAAAAGGTTAAGCGCTCGCTGTACGTGTTCCCCAAGCACCTTCCCGGCACCGGTCCCAACGACATCGGCGTTGTCGGCGGAACGTGTGTTGAGGGTGGCACGCCCGAAACGCCCAACCTCTCAGAGTTTGAGACCCTTCTGCAGGGAGCAAAGGACTACTACGGCATCGCCTAGTTCTTCTGGCGCGTCCGTACCATGCTCCCGGCGACAGCCCGTCGGCAGGCTCACACGGGCAATACGTTAGGATTTCTTTGGTTGCGTCGCCATTCGTGGCGATCCGTTCGAAGCTCGGTCGACTTATCGCCCGCGTGTTTTGTTCCGGGGCGTAGCTCAGCTTGGCTAGAGCGCCCGCTTTGGGAGCGGGAGGTCGCAGGTTCGAATCCTGTCGCCCCGACCACATTTCCCTGCACGAGAAACACACGTAACTCCCGCAACACACCTCCACTACCACCAGCCCCACAACCACGAGCCCCACAACCACGAGCCCCACAACAAGGAGCAGACCTCAAGTGAAGACCACGGTCGAGAAACTCAGCCCGACGCGCGCCAAGCTCACCATCACGGTGAGCCCCGACGAGCTCAAGCCTTCCATCGCACACGCTTACGAGCACATCGCTGAGCAGGTTCAGATCCCCGGTTTCCGCAAGGGCAAGGTTCCCGCGCCGCTCATCGATCAGCGCGTCGGTCGCATGGCCGTTCTCGAGCACGCCGTGGGCGAGGGCCTCGAGGGCTATTACCGCCAGGCCGTGCTTGACGAGAAGGTGCGCCCCATGGGCCGTCCCGAAGCCGACGTCACCACGTGGCCCAACGAGAAGGACTTCACGGGCGATCTCGTGGTCACGGTTGAGGTGTCCGTGCGTCCCGAGATTACGCTCCCCGATGTTTCCAAGCTCAAGGTTGAGGTTGAGCCCATCGCCATCACGCCCGATGAAATCATGGATGAGCTTGACCGCGTGCGCAGCCGCTTCGGCTCGCTCGTCACGGTTGATCGCCCCGCCAAGAAGGGCGACTTCGTTCAGCTTGATCTCACGGCGTCCATTGGCGGCAACACGGTCGACACGGCCGAGTCCATTTCGTACGAGCTCGGCTCGGGCGAACTGATTGAGGGCATTGACGAGGCACTCGACTCGCTGACCGCGGGGGAGTCGACCACGTTTGAGTCGGTGCTGCTCGGTGGAGACCACGAGGGTGAGACCGCCCAGATTGCGGTGAGCGTCACTGCGGTCAAGGAGCGCGAGCTGCCCAAGGCGGATGACGAGTTCGCTCAGCTTGCCAGTGAGTTCGACACCATTGCCGAGTTCCGCGAGAGCCTCAAGGGTGAGATCACCCGTCGCAAGGGATTTGATGTGGGGCGTGAGGCCCGCGGCAAGCTCATCGACGTGTTGATTGAGAAGACCGAGATTCCGCTCCCCGACGGAATCGTCGACGACGAGGTGCACCGCCACCTCGAGGGTGAGGGTCGCCTCGAAGACGACAAGCACCGCGCCGAGGTCATCGAAGAATCCACGAAGACCTTCAAGCAGCAGATTCTGCTCGACACCGTTGCTGAGGCCGAGGGTCTCGAGGTGAGCCAAGAGGAACTTTCGGGATACATCTTCCAGGGGGCCATGCAGTACGGCATGTCTCCCGAAGAGTTCATGAAGGTGCTCACCGAGAACAACCAGATCGGCTCGGTTGTTGCTGACGTGGCTCGCAACAAGGCGCTCACGATTCTCGTCGAACGCGCCAACGTGGTCGACACCAAGGGCACCAAGATTGATCTGGCCGAACTCGCCGGCACCAAGAAGGTGGATGCCGCGGACGCTGGCGACAGTGCCGACGCTGCTGAGCCTGCCGCCAAGAAGCCGGCCAAAAAGGCCAAGAAGTCCGACTAGAGGGAATGGGCGTCATGACCGGGCCTGTCGGACTCCTCCTTGTCGATATGCAAGAGGATTTTTTCGCTCGTGACATGACGCCGTCGCGCGACGTGGTCATCTCAGGTGCGGCCGAACTGCTGCAAGCGTTTCGCTCGGCCGGGGCACCTGTGGCACACATTCACACCGTGTGCGCCCCCGATGGCTCCGACGCCATGCCACACTGGCTCCCCGACAAGATGCTCTGCGTTGCCGGAACGCCCGGTGTTCTCGCGCCAGAACCCCTTCGCCCTGAAGGCGAAGAGTTCGTGGCGGTAAAGCAGCACTACGACGGCTTCGTCGATCCCGGGCTTGAGCCGTGGTTGCGCCAGCACGGCGTTGAGACCGTCGTTGTATGTGGCGTCTACACGCAGACGTGTGTGCGAGCCGCAGTGCTCGGCGCCTACCAGCGCGGCTTTCAGGTGGTCATGGCCACCGACGCGCTGGGCACCGATGACGTCGAGTTCGCCAACATGAACCTCACGTGGCTCGGCGCGCGTGCGGCGAAACTTCTCGACAACGCGGCCATTCTCGAAACGGTTCTCTAAGCCAACTTCGTCGCGGGGTTTCGATACGCCGACTGCGTCGGCGACTCAACCGGCGGGCCTTGTCGACTGCGTCGGCTACTCAACCGGCGCGGGTGCGCCCACGGCGAACATCGCCATTCCGGTGTGTCTGCCTCGGCTAGTGTCGAAAGCGTCAAGACATCGTCGATGGAGGATGTCGCGTTACGTCGAATGGAGCATCACATGGCCGACATGCAGGCCCCCAACTCGGTCTTTGACCGGCTTCTCAAAGACCGCATCATCTGGCTCGGCTCAGAGGTGCGCGACGACAACGCCAACGAGATTTGCGCCAAGATGCTGCTACTCGCTGCGGAAGACGCGAAGCGTGACATCTACCTCTACATCAACTCGCCCGGTGGCTCCATCACCGCAGGCATGGCCATCTACGACACCATGCAGTTCGTGCCCAATGACATCGTCACGGTGGGAATCGGCATGGCGGCTTCGATGGGTCAGCTCCTGTTGACGTCTGGCACCAAAGGCAAGCGCTACATCACGCCCAACGCGCGCGTTCTGTTGCACCAGCCCCACGGTGGGTTCGGTGGCACGGCCAGCGACATTCAGACGCAGGCCCAGCTCATCAACTCGATGAAGACGCGACTCGCGGAAATCACCGCCGGCCAGACTGGCAAGAGCGTCGAACAGATCAATGCCGACGGTGACCGTGACCGCTGGTTTACCGCCCAAGAGGCACTCGAGTACGGATTCGTCGACCACGTGCGCGAATCAGCCGGCGATGTCTTCGGCGGCGGCGGAACGAACCAGGGCGCGTAAGCGTAGAAGGCGACGAGGAGAATTATGTACACCCCCACTTTCGGCGGTTCGGCCAACAACGACTCTGGCGTTGAGGTGCCCAACTCGCGCTACATCATCCCGCAGTTTCAGGAGCGCACCTCCTATGGCTTTCGCCAGCAGGACCCCTACGGCAAGCTCTTCGATGACCGCATCATCTTCTTGGGCGTTCAGGTAGACGACACCTCTGCCGACGACGTGATGGCACAGTTGCTTGTGCTCGGGAGCCAAGACCCCGACCGTGACATCACCATGTACATCAACTCGCCCGGCGGATCGTTCACGGCCATGACGGCCATCTACGACACCATGCAGTACATCCGTCCCGAAGTTCAGACGGTGTG
>CAIVOR010000083.1 GCA_903907615.1 uncultured Microbacteriaceae bacterium
GCAGCTGGCACCGGCAATTCCTTTTGTTCAGGAAGAGACCGGAAAGAACAAGTGGTTCCTTCTCGGCGCTGACTACATCTGGGGTCAGACCGTTGTTGCTGATGCAGCAAAGTACATTGAGGCCAGCGGTGGCGAGGTAGTTGGGCAAGAACTGGTTCCCATCGGAACGACCGACTTCCAGAGTGTCATCACCAAGATCAAGGAGAGTGGAGCGCAGCTCATCATCCCGGCTATCTTCGGTGGCGACGCAATCACCTTCGAAAAGCAGGCGTTCGATGCGGGCGTCGGCAACTCAGCCGTGCAGCGACTCGCTGTGATCTATGAAGACGGTACCCTGGGCGCCATGGGCGCAGAGGTGAGCAGCGGAATGTACGTCTCCATGGCCTACAACCAGGCACTGGACACCGCCGAGAACGCCGCGTTCCTCGAGGCCTACTACGCCAAGTTTGGCGACGAGGCACCGCCACAGACGGCGCTCTCGGAGCAGACCTTCGTAGCAATCCACGCGTGGGCCAATGCGGCCAACAAGGCTGGGTCAACCAAGAGCGACGCAGTCCTCAAGGCACTCAACGGACTGTCATACGAAGGTCCCTCGGGAACGGTCACGTTCGGTGCTGATCACTTCGCAACACAGTCCATCGTGTTGACGCAGGTTCAGCCGGATGGCGTGTCGGTCGTCGTTACGACGTTCGACTCCGTCGACCCGGAGCAAGACTGCAACGAACCCATGGGCAAGTAGGAGTCTTCCCACCCCATGGATTTCGCATTCATCGTCGACCAGGGCCTGGGTATCTTGGCAACAGCCTCGGTATCCGCCCTGGTCGCGATGGGTCTCGCCATGTCGTTCCGGCTGATGGGTATCATCAACCTCGCCAGCGGAGACTTCATGATGATCGGGGCCTACTCGGTCCTGACCTGCCTCGCAATCGGGCTCCCCTACATCGTGGGGGTGCTCGTTGCTTGCGTTATCGGGTTCTTGCTCGGGGCACTTACGGAACGAAGCCTCTTGCGCCGCTTCATGAGAGCACCCGAGCTTGCCATCCTCGGCACGTTCGGGCTCGGCATCGTGATCCGACAGGTAGTAGAACTTATCTACGGCAAGAACTTCCAGTTTGTTGAAAACCCACTTCCCGGTTCGGTTGAGATTTGGGGAGCCGAGTTCCCGCTCTACCGTCTCGTCTTGATCGGAGTTTCGGTCGTTGTCATCGGCGCCGTCCTCATCGTCCTCACCGTGACACCGATTGGCGTTAAAGTACGTGCCGTCGCAGCAGACGGCGATCTCGCCGAAACTCTTGGCGTCCGCTCCGGCAGCCTCAAACTCATGATCTTTGCGGTCAGCACAGCCATGGCGAGTCTGGCCGGATCACTTATCGCACCACTCACCAACGTCGGCCCAGGAATGGGAAACGCCTACCTGTTCGTCATGTTTGTGGTGGTCATCGTTGGCGGTGCCCGGGTGAGTATGGTGCTCGTTGCCGCCCTTGCGATTGCCATCGTTCAAAACGTGACTACCCTCGTCGTCGACTCTCTGGTCGCCAAGCTGGCGATCCTGGCCATGGCGTTCATCGTCTTGGCAGCCACTCGCCCGTCTACGAAGGGAAACATCGTATGATTCGGCGTTCGATCGCAGTGCTCGCTTCTCTCGCTGTGCCACTCATCGCCCTCTCGATCGGCGGCTTTCAGGGCAGCCTCTTCGCCCAATTCGCACTGTATGGCGTTGCCACGGCCGCCCTAGCGCTGTGTTGGGGATTCGCCGGAATCTTGAGTCTGGGTCACGCTGTCTCCTTTGGAATCGGGGCTTACGTTGCCGCGTGGTGCGGCATCAACATCCCGGACGGCGGAACCCTCCTGGGCATCCTCTTCGGCGGGCTCGCCGCGGGCGCCGTCTCGTTGCTCGTTGGTCTCGTGGGATTACGAGGCCGGGTCAACGTGATCACGTTCGCCCTACTCACCTTCGTTTTGCTCTTCGGCGCGGTCGAGGTGGTCAATCAGCTGACACCCATCACCGGTGGCTTCAATGGCCTCGCCGGGGTACCGCCGCTCAACCTGGGCGACCTGTGGACCGCCGACCCCGTGGCGCAGCGAGTGATCGTAACCATCGCCGCGGTCGGCCTGTTGTGGCTCCTGATTATCGTGGCACGAAGCCCCTTCGGCGGAGCACTCGTGCTCGCAAAGACACACGCCATTCGCGCCGCATCCTCCGGCTACAACATTCCGGCATTCCGGATCGGGACCTTCGCTTTCGCGGGCGTTGTCACCGGACTGGCGGGAGCGCTCTTTTCTACGCAGACACAGTTCGTCGCGCCGGATCAGATCAGCTTGCTCCTGGCCACGAACTTCGTGCTCTGGGCGATGATCGGTTCCCGCACAAGCCTCATTGGCGCCTTCTTCACCGCCATCGTCATCAGCTTCATCACCAATGAACTCGCCGACAAGTTCCTGACCCTGTGGCTGCTTGCCATGGGCATTATCTTCATCGCCGTCGTGGTTCTCATCCCCGACGGAATTGCCGAGGCGGTGCTCAAACGACTCCCCGAACGATGGCGTCCACGGCGCACCGTCACGCTCACAACGACGGAGCACGGCGGCGGCGGGGGCGGCCAGGCTCTCGAGGCGACGGGGATCACCTGTACCTTCGGCAAGTTCACCGCCGTGGACAACGTCGACTTCAGCGCACGTAGCGGCGTCCACTGTCTGATTGGCCCCAACGGTGCCGGTAAATCCACGTTGCTTAACGCACTCTCTGGCACGGTGCCGCCGTCCAGCGGACGATGGCGCGTGGGCAACACGGATCTCACCAAAATGCGTCCCTGGAAGATGGCGCGTGCCGGCGTGGCACGCAAGTTCCAAGCGCCCGCGGTTGCTCCCGAACTCACTGTGGCTCAGAACCTCGCTGTCGCGCGACTGGGCGTGACCGTGCATCCGTTCGCACTCATCTTCGCGCCGTGGCGGGCAGACCTGACCACCACGGCCTGGCGGATTCTCGAGACCGGCGACCTCGTGAGATTGCTTGACACTCCGGCATCGCGCCTCGCCCACGGGCAGCGCCAAGTTCTCGAACTAGCCATGACCTTTGCGAGTCGGCCCAACCTGGTCCTTCTGGACGAGCCCACGGCAGGCATGACGGCGGGGGAGACGGAGAGCATTGCCGAGATAC
>CAIVOR010000084.1 GCA_903907615.1 uncultured Microbacteriaceae bacterium
CCACGAGCACGTATGTGCTCAAGCCCGCTGATTTAGCAAGGTTCGTCAAGGTAACGGTCACGTGGGCAAAAACTGGCAACGGGGACACGCCTGCGCTCTCTGCTGCAACAGCTGTTGTTGCGGCGGGGACCTTTGCCACTCCGCCGGTCCCCACTATTTCGGGAACAGTAATAGTAGGGGAGACGCTCACCGCCAACGAGGGAACATGGTCGCCGACTCAGGATTCGTTTACGTATGTTTGGCAATGGTCGGCAACGACGACCGGAACCTATGCTGCGATTTCCGGTGCTACGGGCAAGTCTTACGCCCTGCAACCCACTGATCGTGGTCGCTTCATCAAGGTTGTAGTGACGGCGGTAAAGTCTGGCTTCACATCTGGTGTCGGAACGAGCATTGCGTCGGCCGCGGCGAATGCTCTCTTTACGACGGCGCCCACTCCTACGATTGCGGTTGCTGGCGGCACTGCGGCAGCGGTGGGCAAGGTACTTACGGCGACGACGGGCGCCTGGTCGCCCACGACGATTACAACGCCGAGCGCTGGGACGATTGCTTACACCTATGTCTGGAAGCGCAACGGTTCAGCGATTACGGGTGCAACGGCAGCGTCCTACACTCTTGTCGCTGCGGATCTGGGTGCCGCAATCACGGTTGCTGTCACGGCAACTCTGAACACCTATGTGACGACGACGAAGGAAAGCACCGCCACGGCGAATGTGATTAAGGGTGCGTTTACGACGTCGCCGACACCCGTGATTACGGGAACCCCCGTCGCAGGTCAGGTCTTGGGCATCACCCTCGGAACGTGGGCACCGGTTCAGGATTCCTTCGCATATCAGTGGAGTGTGAACGGTGCGGCGGTTACCGATGGAACCGGTGTTGCCACTACGTACACGGTGAAGGTCGCTGATGCGGGACTACCAATCACGGTGACAGTTACGGCCAAGAAGACCGGTTACGACGACATGTCCAAGACGAGCCTGGCTACCGGCTTGGTGACGTTGCCGTTGATTGCGACAGCTCCGACGCCAACGTTCACGCCGACGACCCTATTGAAGCCGGGGGCCACGCTCACGGCAAACCCCGGAGCCGCGCCGACGGGGGCAGTAGTGAAGGGCTACCAGTGGTCACGTGCCACGACGTCAACAGGTGTGTACACCAACATTCCCGACGCGACGCTCAGCACATACACGCTGACGGGTACCGACGCGGCGAAGTATCTCAAGGTCACGGTCACGTGGTCGAAGGCCGGCAATGCGGATACGCCCAAGTTGTCCGCGGCCACGATGTTGATTGCTGTGGGAACGTTCACAGCCACGGCTATCCCAACAATTACGGGTTCAGTGAATGTGGGCTCCACGGTGACAGCGAACGAGGGCGCTTGGACTCCTTCACCCGATTCCTACACGTACAAGTGGTATATCTCGACAACCTCAACGGGCACTTACACGTTGATCACTGGTGCGGCCAACCGGACTTATCAGGTCGCCCCGGGAGACGTCAATAAGTTCCTGAAGGTCGAGATCACTGCTGTGAAGACCGGGTACACCACGTCGGCCGCATTCCGAAGTGCTGCAACGGCCGCTGTAGGTCCAGCCCTTCCGCAATAGATGGTTAATCGCTAACCCGAACCCATCCCAGGAAATCCCGAACGGGACCATAAGAAATTGGACAATTCTTTACCGTTCATGGGAGCGCTCCTAGACACCCGAAGAGGTGACGTCGTTAGTGTCGGAGTTGCGGGCCAGAGGTTGATCCGCAACATCTTCGGAAGGCTCAGAATGTCTCGGATCAAGCAGTCGTTGTTGTGGCGCACCGGTGCCGCATCGCTGGCACTCGTGGCCGTATCCACGTCGTTGTCGCTCGGAATCTCGGGGCCTGCGTTTGCCGCAAGTGCCTCGCCCGGATCACAAGTCACCCCACTGATTGTGGGTGGCCAGCAGGCCACCATCGCGGATGCTCCCTGGCAGGTCGCCCTCATCGATTCGTCAGCGGCGACTGAGTATGACGGCCAATTCTGTGGCGGCTCGCTCATCGCCGCCCAGTGGGTAGCGACGGCCGCACACTGCGTGGTTGACAGCGGTTCGATTTCAGCGGCGTCGAGCATCAAGATCCTCGCGGGGCAGGCCACGCTGTCTCAGAGCTCCAACAGTCGGGCAGTGTCGGTTTCCAAAATTTACGTTCACCCGCTCTATTCATCGTCAGCCGATACTGACGACATTGCTTTGATCAAACTGACAAACCCGCTAACGCTTGTCGCTGGCAGCATCCAAAAAATTGACCTGCCCTCAGCGGTTCCTGCCCTCGGCGGCCCCGTTCTCATTACGGGGTGGGGCTCAACCGCCTACGGCGGAAACAATTACCCCACTGTCATGCGCAAGACAACAGTCGACATCCTCGCTGACTCCATTTGTAACTCCTCGTATGCACCCGGATATAACGCGACCAAGATGCTCTGCGCCGGTTCCGCAGCGCTCGACCGCGACACCTGTCAGGGCGACAGCGGTGGTCCCCTCGCGCGCTTCGGCGACACGTGGGTGCTGCAGGGAATCACGAGTTTTGGCAACGGTTGTGCGAACGGGGCAGACCCGGGCGTCTACACCGAGGTGTACACATACCGCTCGTGGATTAGCCAGTGCGTGACGACGACGTCAAGCTTTACGACCGCGCCTAACCCCACTCTGTCGGGAACATTGACCGTTGGCCAGACGGTAACGGCCGCGCCGAGAACATGGTCGCCCACACCCGATTCGTTCACTTATGTGTGGAAGCGGGCATCGAGCGCAACGGCCACCTCGTGGACCACGATTAGTGGGCAGTCGGGCAGCAGTTATCAACTCGCCTCGGCCGACCTTGGCCAGTTCATTCGCGTCGAGGTCACCGCGGTCAAAACCGGATACACGTCGCCGACGCCAGCGCCCTTTGTGGTGTCAGCGTCTGCCGTTTCCGCGGGCACCTTTGCCACCACATCGACGCCGACGATTACGGGAATCCTCAAAACCAATTCGACGCTCACTGCCAACGAAGGCACCTGGACTCCACGCCCTGACTCGTTCACGTACAAGTGGATGTCGTCCGCAACGTCCGGCGGAACCTACACGGCGATTTCGGGAGCAACGGCTAAGACCTACGTTCTGAAGTCGACGGACCGCAATCGATACATCAAAGTTGTGATCACCGCTGTCAAGGCGGGATACACAACCTCGGCGCAATTCACGAGCCAAGCGACAGCGCGCATAGGCTAGGCCCATGACCGAGAAGCTCCCCGCGACGAGCTTCATCATCGGAATGGCACTTCTTTATGGGGTGGCTGCCGCTGCCGTGCTCATCATGGGGCTCGGCATCGTGACAGTGGTGGCGGCCACCGACAATCCGTTTGCCCCGCTCGTGCAGGGTCCGGCGCTCACTGCGGCCATCATCGCTCTGCTCGTGCTCATTGTGCTGCTGATTGTTGTGGGACTGCGCCGAGACAACCGCGTGCGTTGGACGCGGATTGCGGGAACATCCGGCCTTGTGGTGCTGGCCTACCTAGTGGCGTTCGTCATTGTCAGCATTCTGACGAGCGGCAGTGATGGACTGTTGGTCGCGCTGAGCGCCCTGTTCCTCTTTGTCTCGCCCGCCACACTCGTAATCGCGGTCGCCACGGTTGCTGCCACCTGGGGCTACTTCGGCACGCTGCGCTGGCAGGTGCGAAACGCAGACACCAAGCAGTTCGCGTCGCCCGACGACTAGCGAGGGTCCCTTTCACGCCGGGCTGCCTGCACGGCTGGGGAAAGTTCGTCCGACTTCGACGGTGAATACGATTTACTTCCCGCATGATTCTGGCTTTGCTCGCTCCCGATTCGGCCGCAACCACCACTCCCTCTCCTGCCACGACCGCCGCGGGCACTCTGCTCGAAACGCTGGCGTGGCTCACGTTTCTCGGCCTCGGCATCGCACTCACCATCATTGATGCCCGCTCGCGACGCCTCCCGAATCGACTCGTTGCCCTGCTCACGGCGGGCGGGCTGCTCTTCTTCACGTCGGCCGCCCTCGTTGAGCCGAACCTGCCGGCACTGTGGCGTGCGCTCGCCGGCCTCGGCATCAGCTTTGCCCTCTATCTGGTGATCTCACTGGCGGCCCGAGGCGGTCTCGGCGCCGGCGACGTGAAACTTGCTGCTCCGGTGGGTCTCTACCTCGGCTGGTTGGGCTGGGAGGCGCTGGTGTGGGGAATCGTTCTTGCCTTTGTTGTGGGAGGCATTGCCGGGCTCGCTGTCGCGGCCCGAAAACGGCGGATCCGAGGTGTCACCGTGCCGTTCGGACCGTTCATGCTTGCCGGGGTTGTGGTCACGGCAGGTCTCGTGGTCTGGGGGCCACTGATTTCGACAAGCTCAATCGGCTAGGGGCATCCCGATGCGTGGCCGGGTCACAATTCGCATTTGACCCCCTCCGCACTACCGGGCTACTATTGAGAATTGGTGCGCAAAGAGGCGCGTCTGTTTTCGCTTGCCAAAACAAGGGAATCAGGCCGCCGCCGGAGCATCAGTTCCATAGGGTCAACACTCCCTCCGGGAGTGACCCCCACGGCATATTCGCCACACAAGGTTCGACACTCGTCGCAACTGGGCGAATAACTACGATGACCCCTCGGATTCACCTGAATCTCTGGGGAAAACCGCTGTCACCGTGCAGTCCAAACAAGGAGAAATAGTGCCAACCATTAACCAGTTGGTTCGTAAGGGTCGTACGCCCAAGGTCACCAAGACCAAGGCGCCCGCACTCAAGGCGAACCCGCAGCAGCGCGGCGTATGCACGCGTGTCTACACGACCACGCCCAAGAAGCCCAACTCGGCTTTGCGCAAGGTTGCTCGTGTCAAGCTTTCGAACGGTACCGAGGTCACCGCCTACATTCCCGGTGAAGGTCACAACCTTCAGGAGCACTCGATGGTGCTCGTCCGCGGTGGTCGTGTGAAGGATCTCCCCGGTGTGCGTTACAAGATCGTGCGCGGTGCGCTCGACACCCAGGCGGTCAAGGGCCGCAAGCAGGCGCGTAGCCGCTACGGCGCGAAGATGGAGAAGAAGTAATGCCTCGTAAAGGACCAGCTCCCAAGCGTCCCGTTGTTGCCGATCCCGTATACGGCGCACCCATTGTCACCCAGCTCGTCAACAAGATTCTTCTTGATGGCAAGAAGGGCCTCGCCGAGCGCATCGTTTACGGCGCTCTCGAGGGCGTAGAGACCAAGACCGGTGGAGACGCCGTTGCCACGCTCAAGAAGGCGCTCGACAACGTGCGCCCCACCCTTGAGGTTCGTTCGCGTCGCGTGGGTGGTTCCACCTACCAGGTGCCCGTTGAGGTCAAGCCTCACCGTGCCAACACGCTCGCCCTGCGTTGGCTCACCAGCTACGCCAAGGCACGCCGCGAAAAGACCATGACCGAGCGTCTCATGAACGAGATTCTCGATGCGTCGAACGGTCTGGGTGCCGCTGTGAAGCGTCGCGAAGACACGCACAAGATGGCCGAGTCCAACAAGGCCTTCGCGCACTACCGCTGGTAACCCCGGCTAACGCTGGTCGTCACTAACCAACTGATTCACCCCCAACTTTCGGAGGAACCACCGTGGCACAAGACGTGCTCACCGACCTGAACAAGGTTCGCAACATCGGCATCATGGCGCACATCGATGCCGGTAAGACGACGACCACCGAGCGCATCCTGTTTTACACGGGTATCACGCACAAGATCGGTGAGGTGCACGACGGTGCGGCCACGATGGACTGGATGGAGCAGGAGCAGGAGCGGGGCATTACGATTACGTCGGCTGCCACCACCTGTTTCTGGAACGACAACCAGATCAACATCATCGACACCCCCGGCCACGTTGACTTCACGGTTGAGGTGGAGCGTTCGCTCCGCGTACTCGACGGTGCTGTTGCCGTGTTCGACGGTAAAGAGGGTGTGGAGCCGCAGTCGGAGACGGTGTGGCGTCAGGCTGACAAGTACGACGTTCCCCGCATTTGCTTCGTCAACAAGATGGACAAGCTGGGCGCCGACTTCTACTTCACGGTCGACACCATCATTAACCGCTTGGGTGCCAAGCCCCTCGTGATTCAGCTTCCCATCGGTGCCGAACACACCTTTGAGGGTGTCGTTGACCTGGTTGAGATGAAGGCCCTCACCTGGCGTGGAGACTCCAAGGGTGACGTGGAAATGGGTGCCAAGTACGACATTGAAGAGATCCCTGCTGACCTCATCGACAAGGCCAACGAGTACCGCACCGCGCTGCTCGAGACCGTTGCCGAGACCGACGAGGCTCTCCTCGAGAAGCACTTCGGTGGCGAAGAACTGACGGTTGCTGAAATCAAGGGCGCCATTCGTAAGCTCACCATCAACAGCGAGATCTACCCCGTGCTGTGTGGTTCGGCGTTCAAGAACCGCGGTGTGCAGCCCATGCTCGACGCTGTGATCGACTACCTCCCCTCGCCCCTCGACGTTCCCGATGTTCAGGGACACGACGTGCGCGACGAAGAGAAGATCATCACGCGCAAGGCA
>CAIVOR010000085.1 GCA_903907615.1 uncultured Microbacteriaceae bacterium
CTTCGTCGACCGTTTCACCCTTTGCTCTGAGCGCGACGAGGAAGCCGGCGAGCTGCGAATCGGTGACATCTCCCGAAACAATGGCGTTCATCGCCCACGTGGCATGACCGATACTGAGGTCGACTCCGTCCAAGAGAGTCGTGATCGTTTGCGGCCACGTGTGAGGGTTCGACATGTCTTCAAGATTAGTTGCCACACGGCGGAAATCGACTCGCCAGAAGCCGTGTCCGCAAGCGCTATCCGCCATAATGGAAACGTGACTTCAGCCACCGTATCCCCCCGCTCAAGCGCCCCCGTCGTCAATCGACCGAACCCCGTCGCTGTGGGAACGATTGTGTGGCTCGGCAGCGAAGTGATGTTCTTCGCCGGCCTCTTCGCCATCTATTTCACGCTTCGTTCCGCGGCCCCTGAGCAGTGGGCTGCCGAGTCGCAAATCCTCAATTTGCCCTACTCCCTCACGACAACCCTGATTCTGGTGTCGTCCTCCTTCACGGCACAGTTCGGCGTCTTCGCCGCTGAACGCCTCCAGCCTCGAGCCACCGGCTGGAAGCCCACACAGTGGGGAATGATCGAGTGGTTCTACCTCACCTACGCTCTTGGTGCCGTCTTCGTCGCCGGTCAGGTTTTTGAGTACGCCAACCTCGTTTCAGAGGGCATCATGCTCAACTCAAACGCCTACGGTGCGTCGTTCTACCTCACCACCGGTTTCCACGGTTTGCACGTGACCGGCGGTCTCATCGCCTTCCTTCTCGTCATCGGACGCTCTTACGCGGTCAAGCACTTCGGACACAAGGAAGCAACGAGCGCCATCGTTGTGTCGTACTACTGGCACTTCGTTGATGTTGTCTGGATCGCCCTGTTCATGATCATTTACGTACTCAAGTAGACCGGCAGAAACCTCATGTCTCAGAAACCCGAAACACACCGCAAACGCGGACGCCGCTCCCCCGTCGCCATTCTTCTTTTGGTGGGAATTGGTCTCATTACGACAGGCGCTGCCTACGCCATGGCCACAACGGCCACGGCCAGCGCCGAAGTCGATTTGATGAGCCCTCAGGTCATTGACGAAGGTCAAAAGCTCTTCGCCGCCAACTGCGCCACGTGTCACGGACAGCAGGCTCAGGGAACCGAAAACGGTCCCAGCCTGATTGGCGTCGGCGCTGCAGCCGTTGACTTCCAGGTGGGAACTGGTCGCATGCCCATGCAGGGCAATGGCCCGCAAGCTCCCGCGAAGCCGGTGCAATTCACCGACGAGCAGGTGAAGGCGCTCGCCGCCTACGTTGCCTCGCTGGGCCCCGGACCGTCGATCCCCAGCCAGTCGGACCTCACGGGCGGCGACGCCGCTAATGGTGGAGAGCTCTTCCGCATTAACTGCGCCATGTGCCACAACGTCGCCGGTGCCGGAGGCGCGCTCACCGAAGGCAAGTACGCCCCGGAGCTCAAGAACACCTCCGCTGTTCACGCCTACGAGGCAATGCTCATTGGACCTCAGAACATGCCCGTGTTCAACGACTTGAACCTCACGCCGTCCGAGAAGAAGGACATTGTGGCGTACCTCGAATACCTGAAGGAGAACCCTTCGCCGGGCGGTCTGGAATTGGGATCCTTGGGTCCTGTTTCAGAGGGTCTGTTCATCTGGATCATTGGTCTGGGCGCGATTATCGGCCTCACCATCTGGATCACGGCAAAGTCGAACTAAGCGCCGCCACGCGCATTTAGAGGAGAACAATGGCCAAGATCGTCAAGGGTTCGGAGAAATCTGATCTCGTAGCCACATCGGGCGAGCGACTGACCGGTAAAGAACTGGGCACTGCTGTCGTCACAACCGACGCATTCCCCAATCCGGGTCTGCCGCCGCACCGCCAGCGTGTGACCGACACCAACCCGCAGCGATTGGCTCGTGCCGCTCGCATCGTGGCGTGGCTTTTCTACCTGTCGATTGCCGGCAGCATTTTCACCATCTTTGCCTACATGTTCTTCCCCATCGAAGACGGCAGCACGACGTCGATACGACTCAGCACGCTCTACATCGGTTTGGGCAGCGCCTTCGCACTCCTCGCCATCGGAATCGCCGCCGTCCACTGGGGCAAGGCCGTCATGGCCGACAAGGAGGGTGTCGATGAGCGCCACCCTGTGCGTGGCACCGACGAGACGCGCGCTCGCGCCGTGGAGATTTTCAAAGAAGCGGATGAGGAGTCGGGCTTTAGCCGTCGCACGCTCATTCGCAACGGAATGATCGGCGCCTTCATCGCCTTCCCCCTTCCCGCCATCGCGCTGTTCCGCGGTCTCGCCCCCATGGACGAAGACCCGAATAACCTGATGAAGCACACCTTCTGGAAGAAGGGCCTGCGACTCACTCACGACCCCACGGGCGTACCCATCAAGGCATCCGACCTGACCATTGGGTCGAGCGTCCACGTGATCCCCGAGGGTCTCCTCGATTTGCCCGAAGCTCAAATGCTCGACCAGAAGGCCAAGGCTGCCGTCCTGGTTGTGCGACTCAAGCCCGAGGATTTGCACTGGACGAGTGAGCAGCGCAAGAACTGGTCGTACGACGGCATCGTGGCGTACTCGAAGATCTGCACGCACGTAGGTTGTCCGGTGGCTCTCTACGAGCAGCAGACCCACCACCTCTTGTGCCCGTGTCACCAATCACAGTTCGACATTTCCAACGAGTGTGCGGTTATTTTCGGACCCGCTGCGCGCCCCTTGCCTCAGCTGCCCATTGCAGTTGACGCCGAGGGATACCTCGTTGCCCTGAGCGACTTTGACCAACCGGTAGGACCTAGTTTCTGGGAGCGTGAGAAGTAATGACTGTTACCGCCACACCGCC
>CAIVOR010000086.1 GCA_903907615.1 uncultured Microbacteriaceae bacterium
CACGAGTTGTTCGCCGAACGGTTCGCCGCCCAGAAGCACGAGCCGTGAGTCGGTGGCACCCGCCTCGATATGTAGTTGCGCGAGGCCGGGTTCGAGATAAAGCAGATGGTCGTGATCCACGGGCTGGTCGTTGATGACCGGTGCCCCCTGATCCACGAGAATTCCGTGTTCAAAGGTCGGATCCACATCGAGCGTGAGATGCGCCCCTGCGGGAATGACAATTTCTGCGCCCAGCAGCGGAGCAAAGGTGGTGGCCTCCGAGCGCAGCCCCGCGAGCTCACCCACGAAAACGATCACTGTAGATTCGCCAATCATGGTGCGCGGAGCAACGTGATGTTCGAAGAAGGGGGGCATGTGTCGGTCGGCGTCGTGAAGAGCCACCCAGAGCTGCACGCCGTGGATGTGCTGCGCCGTCGCCGTCGATACCTCGCTGTGTGAAATTCCCGCACCGGCCGTCATGAGATTTACCTGTCCCGGGCGCACCAGTTCGAGGGAGCCCACGCTGTCCCGGTGTTCGACCTCACCTTCGAACAGCCACGTCACGGTCTGAAGTCCCGTGTGTGGATGCGCGCCCACCGACATGCCGCCGGTGTCGGCAACGGGGTTGGGCCCAAAGTGGTCGACGAAACACCACGCGCCAATGGTGGTGCGCCCAAACTGGGGGAGTGTTCGACGCACGGTCATGGCACGAAGACCCCCGAGGGGAACCGTGCGCGGGGCGAGGATGCTCATGACTGTGCCAACGCGTGCGCAGTGCGCAAGATTCCGCGGGGTCGCGTGCCGTTCACGAGGACCTTAGGTGAGCGGGACCGGAACGCCCGAAACGGGTACCGTGAGGCGGCGCGCGATACCACGCTCGGCGAAGGCTGAAACCAGGGCTTCGGTGCCCTCCAGCAGGTGCGACCATCCGGAGGTGTGGATGGGAATGACGAGCGGCACGTCGCCCTCACGTGCGAGGTCGGCCACATCATCGGCGGTCATCGTGAAACGCGCCGAGCGGGTGATTTTGGGGAAACCCGCGGCACCGACGTGCGGAATAAGCGTGCCCACGTCAAAGTGTTGTGCCACGTCACGAACCTCGGGCGTCAGGAGGGTGTCTCCCGTGATGTACACGGCACCCCCGGTGAGCGCCTCAGATTCGATGACAAACCCGATCACCGGTCCGCTGACAAACTCGGGCCAGTGCGCGGGGCGGTGACGGGCGGCAACGGCAGTAATGGTCACATCGGGTCGCCGGTTGTCAGAAAGCGCGTAACTGTCGCCCGGTGCCATGCCAAAGGCCAGGGCTTCCTCGTCGGACGCCTCCAGGCGTTTGGCGCCGATCTTCGTGGTGAGAATGATGGGCGCCTCGAGCGCGAAGGCGCGCCCGGCGGTGTCAAAGTTGTCGCTGTGCTGGTCGTGGCTCAGCAGCACGGCATCCACGGCGCCCACTTGCTCGGGGCTGAGGGCCGGCCGGGCGGTCTTCTGCGATGACGTGCCCCAGCCAAACCGATAGGTCTTTCCGGGCTCGTCAAACGTCGGGTCGGTGAGCAGGCGCCATCCACCGACCTCGATGAGCCCGCAGGCCGTATCGATGTGTGTGAAGGTTGCCCCCCGGGGTGTGTCCATGGTTTCAGCCTAGAACCTGCACCTGACGCGTACCCGTGCGGAGACACCTCTTTCCAGCGCATCATCACCCCGCTGACCACAATTTCGCTCGCCCACGGCGAACATCGGGGTGATCCGTCACGCCCACGGCGAACATCCGCCCACAGCTCGGTTTGCGCTGGTTTACTCACAGTGACGGCAAAATCGCGAATGCCGACACACCACAAAGGAGCCCTGCCCATGTTTGAACGGTTTACAGACCGCGCTCGACGCGTCGTTGTTTTGGCACAAGAAGAAGCCAAGATGCTCAACCACAACTACATCGGCACCGAGCACATCCTGCTCGGCCTCATTCACGAGGGTGAGGGTGTCGCCGCGAAGGCACTCGAGTCGCTCAACATTTCACTCGAGTCCGTGCGCGAGCAGGTGCAGGAGATCATCGGTCAGGGACAGCAACAGCCCACCGGGCACATCCCCTTCACGCCGCGCGCCAAGAAGGTACTTGAGCTCTCGCTGCGCGAGGCACTCCAGCTGGGCCACAACTACATCGGCACCGAGCACATCCTGCTCGGCCTGATTCGCGAGGGTGAGGGCGTCGCCGCCCAGGTTCTCGTCAAGCTGGGCGCCGACCTCAACCGCGTGCGCCAGCAGGTCATCCAGCTGCTCTCCGGTTTCCAGGGCAAGGAGCAAGTCTCGGCTGGCGTCAAGGAAGAGGCGGGCAGCACCCAGGGCGGATCTCAGGTTCTCGACCAGTTTGGTCGCAACCTGACTCAGGCGGCGCGCGAAGGCAAGCTTGATCCCGTTATCGGTCGCGAGAAGGAAATCGAGCGCGTGATGCAGATTCTGTCGCGCCGTTCCAAGAACAACCCCGTCCTCATAGGTGAGCCCGGCGTGGGAAAGACCGCCGTTGTCGAGGGACTGGCCCAGGCCATTGTGTCCGGTCAGGTTCCCGAAACCCTCAAGGACAAGCAGCTGTACACGCTCGACCTCGGATCGCTCATCGCCGGTAGCCGCTACCGCGGTGACTTTGAAGAGCGCCTGAAGAAGGTCACCAAGGAGATCCGCACGCGCGGCGACATCATCACGTTTATCGACGAGATTCACTCGCTCGTGGGCGCCGGCGCTGCCGAGGGCGCGATTGACGCAGCCAGTATCCTCAAGCCACTTCTCGCGCGCGGCGAGCTCCAGACCATCGGTGCCACCACGCTCGACGAGTACCGCAAGCACTTTGAGAAGGATGCTGCCCTCGAGCGTCGCTTCCAGCCCATCCAGGTGGCCGAGCCGTCACTGCCACACACCATCAACATCCTCAAGGGTCTGCGGGACCGCTACGAGGCGCACCACAAGGTGCAGATTACGGACGGAGCCATTGTGGCGGCGGCCAACCTCGCCGACCGCTACGTGTCCGACCGTTTCCTGCCCGACAAGGCCATCGACCTGATCGACGAGGCAGGCGCTCGCCTGCGCCTGTCGATCCTGTCGAACCCGGCAGAGCTGCGTGAGATCGACGATCAGATTGCCCTCGTGCGCGCCAGCAAGGAGGCCGCTATCGAGGAACAAGACTTCGAGAAGGCCGCGGGTCTGCGCGACGAGGAAAAGAAGCTGGCGGACGAGCGCGTGCGCCGCGAGAAGGAATGGCGCAAGGGCGATGTCAAGGCACACGCCCTGGTTGATGAAGGCATCATCGCCGAGGTGTTGGCGCAAGCAACGGGCATCCCCGTCTTCAAGCTCACCGAGGAAGAGTCCGCTCGTCTCGTCTTCATGGAGAAGGCACTGCACCAGCGGGTCATCGGCCAGAACGAAGCCATTGAGGCTCTCTCCAAGACCATTCGTCGTACACGCGCGGGCCTCAAAGACCCCAAGCGTCCGAGTGGTTCGTTCATCTTCGCCGGCCCCACAGGTGTGGGAAAGACCGAGTTGGCCAAGGCGCTCGCCGAGTTCCTGTTCGACGACGAGTCGGCCATGATTTCGCTCGACATGAGTGAGTACGGCGAAAAGCACACCGTGTCGCGCCTCTTTGGTGACCCACCCGGATTCGTGGGC
>CAIVOR010000087.1 GCA_903907615.1 uncultured Microbacteriaceae bacterium
CCGGCGCGGCCGCCGCCACGGGCCGCGGGTGCGGTGGGAACCGTCAGCCCCGCGTCGGTGATTGCCTGCTGAGTGAACCGGTCGAAGTCTGCCTGAAGTGACCCTGGATCAACGGCGATACCCTCGAGGTTCTCTGAGAGCGGGTCGGGGCTGAAGAGCTCCGCCACGAACGGCCACACCGCGTCGAGTCCGCGCTGCATGCGTTCGTGCGAAACGTCCGTGCCAAGCCCCAAACGCAACAACCACTGAACGCTGTGGTCGACGTGATAGTCAACCTCTTTGACCGCCTTGGCAGCGATTGCCGCCAGTGTTGCGTCTGTCGAGTGCGAGAGCGCCCGGTAGAGACCCTCGAAGTAGACGGAGGCTACGAGCTGGCGCGCGATTGTCTGGGCAAAGTCGCCGTTGGGCTGCTCGAAGAGCTGACGGTTGCAGAATTCGGATTCGTCACGAAAGTAGGCGAGATCATCCTCAGTTTTTCCCCAAGCCGACGAAGCGTAGGTGAGAAAGCTGCGGGCGTGACCCAATTGATCGAGCGCGATGTTGCCCAGCGCGACGTCTTCTTCGAGTTCGGGAGCGTGCGCGATCCAGGCGCCGAGACGCTGCGCGAGAATCAGCGCGTCGTCACCGAGTCCCACCGCATAGCGCGCAACGGCCTCCGGTGCGACCAGGCCAGCGGTGGCGATGGTTTCGGCGGTTACCGCATCTGAAATTGTGCGATTACTGGTGTGCGTCATAGGTGCGGTACCGCATCTGACTCGGTGTAGTAAGTCGCATGGCGATATTCCTTGCCCTGCGGGGACTCGAAGTACGCACCGCGCGCATCGGGGTCGGACGCCGTGATGGCCGATGCCGGTACGACCCAGATAGATACTCCCTCGGCGCGTCGGGTGTACAGGTCTCGCGCATTGCGCACAGCCATGGTTTCGTCAGGGGCGTGAAGTGACCCAGCGTGGACGTGCGAGAGTCCCCGGCTGGAGCGCACGAACACCTCCCACAGCGGCCACGTTTCACGACCGCCGGAATCTCCCGGGCTGGTCACGAGGCGATTTTCTGCGCGGCGCGTGACTCGGCTTCGCGCGCATCGGCATAAGCACGAGCGGCCTCGCGAACCCAAGCGCCGTCTTCGTGAGCTTCGCGGCGTCGGGCAACCCGAATGGTGTTGGCCGGGCCGTTGCCCGCGAGAACCTCGTGAAACTCGGTCCAGTCGAGGTCGCCGAAGTCATAGTGCCCGCGCTCTTCGTTCCACTTGATGTGCGGATCGGGAAGGGTGACTCCCAGAATCTCCGCCTGAGGCACGAGCATGTCGACAAAACGCTGGCGGAGGTCATCATTGCTGAAGCGCTTGATGTTCCAGGCCATGCTCTGTCGCGAGTTGGGTGAATCGTCGTCGGGCGGCCCAAACATCATGAGCGCGGGGGCGTACCAGCGGTTGACCGACTCTTGAGCCATCGCACGCTGTGCCTCGGTGCCACGCATGAGATGCAGCAAGATTTCGAACCCTTGACGCTGATGGAACGACTCCTCTTTACAGATGCGCACCATCGCGCGCCCGTACGGACCGTACGAAGCTCGGCACAGGGGCACCTGATTGCAGATGGCCGCTCCGTCGACCAGCCAGCCGATGGATCCCATGTCGGCCCACGTGGGGGTGGGGTAATTGAAGATTGATGAGTACTTGGCCGCACCCGTGATGAGCTGCTCGCACATTGTCTCGCGATCGACGCCCAGAGTCTGAGCGGCCGAGTAAAGGTAAAGGCCGTGTCCCGCTTCATCCTGCACCTTGGCCATGAGGATGGCCTTGCGCTTCAAGCTGGGCGCCCTCGAAATCCAGTTTCCCTCAGGCTGCATTCCGATGATCTCGGAGTGAGCGTGCTGAGAAATCTGACGAATGAGCGTCTTTCGATACCCCTCGGGCATCCAGTCTGTGGGCTCGACC
>CAIVOR010000088.1 GCA_903907615.1 uncultured Microbacteriaceae bacterium
ATCACTGCCTGGGAACCTCAAAAACTCATCTCGAGTTCGAGCCTGCGCTGTCGGCAAACCATTGAGCCCCTGGCGCACACCATGAATAAGAAGGTGCGCTTTCGGGACGAAATCTCGCAGCACGCCTTTCTCGAGGACCGTGACGACGTTGCCCGGTTGGTGGCCAAACGCGTTGAGAAAAGGCGCACCGCGGTTATCTGCAGCCACGGTCCCGTGATTCCCGAGATTATCCGCGAGATTGCCGTAGCGACCGGCACGCCGCACAACTCGATCCTGACCTCCGCCGGAGCTCTCGAGACCGCCTCATTCTCAATCTTCCACCTCGACAAGAAACACCCGGAATCGGGGATTGTGGCCATCGAGTCACACGACAGTTCTGTGTGAGCCTCGATATTGGCCAGAACTGGGACACCTGTTCATCTCCCGTTTCCCCAACGTGGAGGAACAGTGCAGGTTCACGCCATACGGTGAGGGCTGTCACAACCCGTGGCACTACAAACACCAAAACATCTCTGAAGGAGATATTCAGTGAAAATCACTCGCACTGGCCTGGCAATTGCTGCCGTGGCCGCCGCATCCGCGCTCGTCCTCTCGGGCTGCGCCGCTAACGAAGGCGGAAACACACCGTCGAACCTCTCCGGCTCCATTGCCGGCGTGGGCTCCAGCGCTCAGGGCGCTGCCCAGGAAGCTTGGGTTGCCGCGTTCCAGACCAGCAACCCCGATGCCACCATCACCTACGACCCCGCCGGCTCCGGCGCTGGCGTCACCGCGTTCGTCGATGGCGGCGCAATGTTCGCTGGTAGCGACTCGCCCCTCACGGACGACCAGCTCGCTGGTACGTTCGCCTCGTGTGTTCCCGACACGGCACCCTTCGAGGTAGCCAACTACATCTCCGCCATCGCCGTTGTCTACAACGTTGACGGAGTTGACGCCCTCAACCTGGACGCCACCACGATTGCCAACATCTTCGCTGGCAAGATCACCATGTGGAACGACCCCGCCATCGTTGCCCTGAACCCCGACGCTAAGCTGCCCGAAACGGCAATCACCGCTGTCCACCGCGGCGACGAGTCGGGTACCACGAAGAACTTCACGGACTACCTCTCGAAGGCTGCTCCTGACGCGTGGACCTTCAAGGCCGACAAGGTCTTCCCCGCAGAGATCACCGTGGGTGAAGCTGCCGACAAGACGTCCGGCATGTCGGACACTGTCTCCGGTGGCGTGGGCACGATTGGCTACATCGACCTCTCGAAGGCCGGAAAGCTGGGCGTTGCAAACATCAAGGTCGGCGACACGTTCGTTGCTCCTTCCGCCGAGGGTGCCGCTGCTGCTTACGCCGCTTCGAGCCCTCTCGAGGGTCGCGATGTTGCCATCAGCATGGCCGTGAGCGTTGACCGCAAGTCAACCGACGCAACGACCTACCCGCTGATCCTGGTGAGCTACCTCATCGGTTGCACGGAGTACGCTGACGCAACCAACGTTGAGCTGCTCAAGGGCTACCTCGGCTA
>CAIVOR010000089.1 GCA_903907615.1 uncultured Microbacteriaceae bacterium
AGGACCGTTTTGGCTTTGCCTGTCTGTTCATCAGCCACGACCTCGCGGTCATTGACGAGCTCGCTGACCGAATCGTAGTGATGCACCGGGGTAAGATTGTGGAGCAGGGTGCCAAGGACGCGATTCTGCGAAACCCGCAAGACCCCTACACCCAGCAGCTCATTGCTGCTGTTCCCGTTCCCGATCCCGTCGCTCAGCGCAAACGGAGAGAGGGCCGAACCGCAAAATAAGGACGTATTGGCATGGCCATCGCCACCCGCTCTGACCTCCGCAATGTCGCCATTGTCGCCCACGTAGACCACGGCAAGACCACTCTGGTCGACGCCATGCTCAAGCAGACCAACTCGTTCGACGCGCACTTCAGCGCCGAAGATCGCATGATGGACTCCAACGATCTTGAGCGAGAAAAGGGAATCACGATCCTGGCCAAAAACACGGCCATCGAGTACTCGGGCAAGCACGCCACCAACGGTCCCATCACGATTAACGTGATTGACACTCCCGGCCACGCCGACTTCGGTGGCGAGGTGGAACGCGGTCTGTCGATGGTCGACGGTGTGGTGCTGCTGGTGGATGCCAGTGAGGGCCCGCTTCCGCAGACGCGCTTCGTGCTGCGCAAGGCGCTCGAGGCGTCACTGCCCGTCGTGCTTCTCGTCAACAAGACCGACCGACCGGATGCCCGCATCGACGAGGTGGTCAGCGAAAGCCAAGACCTCCTGCTCGGCCTGGCCTCCGATCTGCACGAAGATTTCCCAGACCTCGATTTGGATGCCGCACTGCACGTTCCCGTGGTTTACGCCTCGGGTCGTGCCGGTGCCGCGAGTCACGCTAAGCCGGCCAACGGATCGTTGCCCGACAACGATGACCTCGAGCCACTGTTCGAGGCAATCCTGCAGCACATTCCGGCCCCCAGCTACGATGACGAGGCACCCCTGCAGGCCCACGTCACCAACCTCGACGCCTCCCCGTTCCTCGGCCGCTTGGCGTTGCTGCGCATCTTCAATGGCGAGCTCAAGAAGGGCCAGACCGTGGCCTGGGTTCGTCACAACGGCGACGTCAGCAACGTGCGCGTCACCGAACTTCTCAAGACCAAGGCGCTCGACCGCTACCCGGCCGAGTCGGCGGGTCCCGGCGACATCGTCGCCGTTGCCGGTTTCGACGAGATCACCATTGGCGAAACCCTGGCCGACCCGGACGACATCCGTCCGTTACCGGCCATCACGGTCGACGACCCGGCCATCTCGATGACCATCGGCACGAACACCTCGCCGCTCGTGGGCAAGGTCAAGGGGCACAAGCTGACCGCCCGCATGGTCAAGGACCGCCTCGATCGCGAGCTCGTGGGTAACGTCTCGCTCAAGGTCGTCGACATCGGAAACCCCGATTCGTGGGAAGTTCAGGGTCGTGGCGAGCTTGCTCTCGCGATTCTCGTGGAGAACATGCGCCGCGAGGGCTTCGAGCTCACAGTGGGTAAGCCCCAGGTGGTTACCCGCAAGGTCGATGGCAAGACGCACGAGCCCTACGAGCACCTCACCATTGATGTTCCCGAAGAGCACCTCGGTGCCGTCACGCAGCTACTCGCCAGTCGCAAGGGTCGCATGGAGTCAATGGTGAACCACGGCACCGGCTGGGTTCGCATGGAGTTCATTGTTCCGTCGCGTGGACTCATCGGCTTCCGCACCGAATTCCTCACGAGCACGCGCGGAACGGGAATTGCCAACGCCATCTCGCACGGCTACGAAGAGTGGGCCGGTCAGATTGTGACGCGTCAGAACGGATCGATCGTGTCCGACCGATCGGGTTCCGTCACTCCGTTCGCCATCATTGGCCTGCAGGAGCGCATGTCGTTCTTCGTGGAGCCCGGCGACGAGGTTTACGAGGGCATGGTCGTCGGCGAGAACTCGCGCTCCGACGACATGGACGTGAACATCACGAAAGAGAAGAAGCTCACGAACATGCGCCAGTCGACGTCGGACACGTTCGAGTCAATGACACCCTCGCGTCAGCTCTCGCTCGAAGAGTGTCTTGAGTTTGCGCGCGAAGATGAGTGCGTTGAGGTGACGCCCGAGACGGTGCGCATCCGCAAGGTTGCCCTCGATGCCTCGGAGCGCGCTCGCCTCACCAGCCGACTTAAGAAGCAGGACGCCTCGGCGTAGGCGATTCCCTCACTCTCACGGAGGTAGTTGCCATGACCACAACCCGAAAAATCATCACCCTCTCGCTTGTCGGCGCCCTTGCTCTGGGTGCCGCTCCCGCACTCGCCGCGTGTAGTCCGCAGCAACTCGTGCAAGATACCCTGCAGAACGCCGTCAAGGATGCCACGGGTGTTGACGTGAACGTCGACGCCAACACGCTCCCCGAGGGGTTCCCCGCCGAGGTGCCCACAATTTCCGGGGACATCAAAGTCAGCGGATCCTTGGGGGTGGGTGCTGACAAGGTGTGGACCGTCAGCATCACCGTTCCCGACTTAGCTGCCGGTTACGCCGAGGCCACGAGCAAACTGCTCGGCGCGGGCTTCACATCGGATTTCGATGCGACCGCCGACGGAGCATCCACCGGAATCTTCTCCAACGCCACCTACACCGCCATGGTGACGGCGACCAACGATGGCACCGACAACACGGTGACCTATGTGGTCAGTGGCAAGCCTGCTCAGTAGTTAGCTGTTGCCCACAACCGCGAGGGAGGCCGTCGACGTGATGTCGTCGGCGGTGTCCTTCGGCGGCTGTGTGCGGCGCAGGCTGACGGCCAAGAACAGCGGCATGACCACGCCGACGTAAAGTACCCACCCGATGACCTGGAGCCACGTCATGTTGGGGGTGAAACCAACCGTGCCACGGAGCAGGGTGCCGTACCAGCTGTCCGGGGGAATGGTGGCGGAGACGTCGAAGGCGTGATCTTCGGCCCCCGGAAGCCAGCCGACTTCCTGGAATTCGTGGATGCCGTAGCTGAATACTCCGGCCACCATGACGACAAGCAGGGCGCCGGACCACGCAAAGAAGGCACGGATGTTGAGTCGGCTCATACCCGCGAAGATGAGGTACCCCAGGGTCACGGAGATCGCAATGCCAAGGATTGCTCCGAGCAGGGGGAGCCCGCCCTGGCCGGCAGAGCCGGCGGCTGCCCAGATAAACAACGCTGTCTCGAGTCCCTCGCGCCCTACGGCGAAGAGGGCGAGAAAGAACATTCCCCAGCCGGCACCGCGTGCATAGACCCGATCGACATCTCCCCGCAACTGACCCGCCATTGAGCGAGCGGTTCGGGCCAACCACAGAATCATCCACGTCACGAGGCCTACGGCAACGAGTGAGAGGCTGCCTGCCAGCGCTTCTTCTACCTCGCTGGGCAGTGTGGTTGCGGTGAGCGAGAGTGCGGTTCCGGCCACAATTGAGACGACGACGGCAACAATGACGCCGCCCCAGAGATACTTCAGACCCGAACGACGATCTGTCTTGATCAAGTACGCCGCGAATATCCCCACGATCAGCGAAGCCTCAAGGCCTTCGCGGAGTCCAATGAGAAGATTGGCGAGAATGATGTGTCCCTTATTCGGAAACGTGCGTAACGGATAGTTTGGTTAGGCTTACCTAACTTTACACAGTGTATGACGACGGCCAACTGGCCCCCAGAGAGGAATTCCGATTGTTGGAAAAATTGCCCCGCCCCGTGAGGTGGCTCATAGCCGCCGTGGGCGGTGTCCTCATTGCCGCCGTGACCACGCCACTGGCACAGGCGTCGGTCGACGTTGCCACCGTGACGATTCCGTGGGGACTTGTGCTCAGCCTGCTGGTGGTCACGGCCTACGTGCTCGGACTGCGCTTCGTGAGTGACACC
>CAIVOR010000090.1 GCA_903907615.1 uncultured Microbacteriaceae bacterium
CCTATGGCAAAAACAACGGGGACGTAAAGGCTGTCGTTATCAACTTCACCGGTGCAAACTTTGGCCCATGGTTGACCGCTGGTTTCAACGCGGAGCTTTCCGCCCTTGGTGCTCCCAAGACGAGCGTCCTCGACACCATTGACGTCAGCAACGAAGAAGCTGGAAGTGGAACCTTCATCCAGAAGATCACGACTTCGCTTCTTCAGCACCCTGAGGCCAACACCCTCATTGTTCCCAATGACAACCTCATTGAGGGCGGCTTGGGCGCTGCGATTATGCAGGCGGGCTACGACAAGCTCCTGGTTATAAGCCGCGGCGGCGATGCTGCTGTTCTCGACATGATCCGCGCAGGCGGACAGGGTGTCAATGCAACGGTTGGTTATGCCGTTGACTGGTTGGGCTGGGGTGCTGTTGACACGGCTGCTCGTGCGCTCACTGGAGGACAGGCTGCTTGGATCGGTGAATCCGCGCAGCTCATTGATGCGGACCACAACATGCCTGCATCTGGTGCATACCAGGGTGCCGTGGATTATCAGACGATCTTCCTGGCGGCATGGGGCAAGTAAAAAGCCCAGTTTCGAGGGCGGCCGGAGGTACTCCGGTCGCCCTCGATATTCGGGGCGTAAGCAAACATTTTGGCGGCACCAAGGCACTTTCCGAAGTGTCGATGCGTGTTCGTAAAGGTAAAGTCCACGCATTACTTGGCGGCAATGGCTCTGGAAAGAGCACCTTGATTAAGGTTCTTGCAGGGGTTTTTCCAGCGGATTCAGGCACTTTTTCGATTGCAACGCGCGAATACGATTCGGGTCAATACAGTTCGTCCGATGCCCAGGCATCGGGACTCCGATTCGTACACCAAGATTTGGGTCTCTTTGACGACATGTCAATTGAAGAAAACTTTGCACTCGACGCCGGGTATCCGACTGGCATCGGTTCGAAGATCAGATGGAAGCAGTTATACAATCGAGTCCGCGATTTGCTTATTGCTTATGAAATTGACGCGGATCCAAAAACTAAAATTCGGAGCCTCAGGCCTTCCGACAGGACCATGGTCGCGATTGCGCGCGCGCTCCAAGACCAAGACGCCGATGACTTGATTCTCGTTCTAGATGAACCAACCTCGACACTCGCAAATCATGAATCATCGTTGCTCCTCGAAAAAGTCCGTCGACGCGCTGACCTTGGGCAGACCGTAATTCTCGTTAGTCACAGGCTGCAAGAGGTTCTCTCGGTCGCCCATGATTTCACCGTATTTCGTGACGGTGAAGTTGCCGGCACACTGATAGATGCAGCGCCCAGTGAAGATGAACTGATCGAGCTAATGGCCGGGCGGACCATAGGGGCACTGAAACCTTCGGGCGGGGTCTCTCATCAGGCCTCTGAAGAAATCCTGCGAATTCATGACCTTTATAGTGGTCCGCTCAAGGGCATTAATTTGGCTGTCAACCGCGGTGAAATCGTTGGGATTGCGGGCCTTGTTGGATCGGGTCGATCCTCACTCATAAAGTCAATTTTCGGTGTACTCCGACCTAGACAGGGTTCGATTCTCTTCCGAGGTCAGCCGTTTGAACCGTCAGGCGTTCATCAAGCAATGACTGCAGGTGTTGGCCTGGTCCCAGAAGATCGTGGTCGAGAAGCTGGATTTGCAGACCTAAGCGTTCGCGACAACTTAGCCTTGGGGCAACTTCGAGAAAACTGGGTGCGTGGATTCATGCCACGATCTCGTGAAAGTAGTATCGCGCGAGCGCTCATTGAGCGCTTCAAAGTTCGGGTTAGTGGTCCTGAAGCGCTCTTTAGCTCAATGTCCGGGGGTAACCAGCAGAAAGTCATTCTTGCGAGGTGGCTTCAGCGGAGCCCGACTCTACTCCTCCTTGACGAGCCGACGCAGGGTGTCGATGTCATGTCTCGAGCAGACATTTATGCGGCAATTCGCGTCTCAGTAGAAAACGGAAGCGCAGTGATTGTGGCGTCCTCTGACATGAGCGAACTCCATGCGCTCTGCGATCGTGTCGTTGTTGTTCGCAATGGGCAAATCACAGATGAACTGGATTCTTCGCGCATTGATATCGACCTTCTCAATCGACTCGTTCTCAAAGATGCGTCTTAATCATTATGTTTGCACTCACTGTCAATAGTTAGGAACCAAAATGACCGCAACAAAAGTCGCACAAGATTCATCGGGCAGTCTTCGAAGGCGTTCCAATTTTTCAGTGGTGAGCATCCTGGAAAACTACGCTCTCGTTTTATTGCTGGCACTTGTTTTTGTGTTCTTCACGGTTAACCCCCAGAGCTCTTCGACATTCCCCACCCTTGCTAACTTGAACGTGATTCTTGGAAGTCAAGCTGTGGTTTCACTGGTCGCCCTGGCCGCCCTGTTCCCAATTGTTGCGGGATACTTCGATTTTTCTCTGGGAGCAATTGCGGCAACGGCGCAGGTTGCTTCTGCAGGCCTCATGGCGAGCGCACACGCGCCATTATGGGTGGCCGTGCTTGTCCCAATCATTGGCGGAGGCTTGATTGGGGTCGTCAATGGTGCACTGGTAAGCCGGCTTCAAATGCCACCTTTCGTTACCACTCTGGGCGTTGCTATTCTCTTGGCCGGACTCATCCAATGGTTCACTAACGGGCAATCAATCGTTGCGGGGATCAATCCCGCGATTATGCAATTTGGCTCATCGCGGTTACTGGGCTTGCCAACGGTCGTTTTCGTGGTCCTGGCCGTGGCGGTTGCCGCCTGGTATTTCTTTACTCACACGCCCTACGGCCGTTCGCTTTACGCCATCGGTTCCAATGCCTCGTCAGCGAAACTGGTGGGCATTCGAGTAGATCGCAATGTGTGGACAAGTTTTATCATTTCGGGAGTCATCGCCGGAGGCGCCGGCGTGATGCAACTCTCTCGTCAAGGTAGTGCGACTGCGGGCGACGGGAACTCACTCCTTTTCGCTGCGTTAGCAGCGGTTTTCCTAGGCGCTACAGCAATCAAGCCAGGCTTCTTCAACGTCGTGGGGACCATTGTTGGGGCGATTTTCGTATCAATCTCAGTGAGCGGGTTGACGCTAAGCGGTGCCAGTGGTTGGGCATCCCCTGTCTTCAATGGCCTCGCTCTTCTTGTCGCTGTCGGGCTGTCAACATACCTGGGTCGCCGAAAGCGCCGGTCATGACCATTTCGGGGAATTCCCGTTTCTCTTCATTCAAAGCAACGCAAGATTAACTAAGGAGTTTGTTGGTGTCACTTTTGTTTGAACCCTTGTCGATCCGTGAAGTCACTTTCAGGAATCGACTTTGGGTCTCACCCATGTGCCAATTCTCATGCTGGAATCGGGATGGTGTGCCGGGAAGCTGGCACATCATGAATGCGGGGTCATATGCCGCAGGTGGCGCCGGTTTGGTCATGATGGAATCCACAGGTGTCAGCGCTGATGGTCGAATTACAGTCTGGTGCCCAGGTATTTGGAACGATGATCAAAGTGACGCCTGGTCAACGGTCATTGAGCTAGTCCATTCTCTGGGGGCGGTTGCCGGCATTCAACTCAATCACGCGGGCCGCAAGGCCTCGGGGTATGCCAACGGCACGTCCATGGAGATCGCGGATGGCGGTTGGGAGACGATGGGGCCTTCCGCCAACAAAGTGGACGGCATGAGGGTGCCACGTGTCATGGAGCAAGCGGACATCGACAAGGTTGTTACTGATTTCGGGACTGCAGCCGCGCGGTCAGTTGAATCAGGTTTTGACGTTATCGAGCTGCACGCAGCTCACGGTTACCTCATTCATCAGTTCCTTTCACCACTGAGTAACGAACGAACCGATGACTACGGTGGGTCTCTTGAAAATCGAGCTCGCTTCTTGCTCGATATTGTGCGTGAGGTGCGACGCCAAATCCCAGAGTCGACCCCCCTCTTCATTCGTCTGTCCGCAACCGATTGGGCCGACGGGGGTATCACTATCGAAGAAACCGCAACGGTGTCCACATGGGCACAGGCCCTGGGTGCCGACTTGTTTGACATCTCAAGTGGAGGGCTCATCAGAAATGTCTTTATCTCGAGCACGCCAGGCTACCAAGTCGAATTCTCAAATACTGTAAAGCAGCAGGGGGTTCTTACTGCGGCTGTCGGAAAAATTACGAAAGCGGATCAGGCGGAATCAATCCTCCGCGAAGGCAAGGCGGACGCGATTTTTATGGGACGACAACTCATCAACGACCCTCATTTCCCTCTTCGCGCGGCACACGAACTTGGGGTCGAAGTGGATTACACGCCGGGACCACACAAGATGGGACACTGGGACTAGAAACTCGGGTTGGTCCCAACCAGTCCGCGGTCCAGACTGAAGTGCGAGAGTCCTCATGCCAAAGCTTGATTTAAACCTTTTGCGTCATTTGGGGGCGCTGCTCTCGACCCGAAGTGTTTCTCGATCAGCCGAGCTTCTCCACGTAAGTCAGCCTGTGATGAGTCAGGCTCTCTCGAGGCTAAGGACGCACTTCGATGACCCTTTACTCATTCGTCAGGGGAATACGTACATTCGCACTCCACTAGGAGAGACACTTCTTCCTCTGGTGAATGAGGCACTGACCAGTGTTGAGATTGCTGAGGACATAAAATCAACATTCTCAGGGGCGTCCAGCAAAAGGACTTTCGTCGTCGCCGCTTCAGATTATGCGGCAACAACGGTGCTGGGGTCACTGAGGAAAATTCTTGCGGTTGAGGCCCCCGGGATTGGGATCGAAGTCATTACGGCTTCCGGCCGGAGTGCCCACAGGCTCGATTTTGCAAACTGCGATCTGGTCATTGGCGTCACTGGTTACTCACTCCCGGGTGTTTCGGACACACTGTTCACTGACGATTTTGTGGCAATCGTGGGTGCTGAAAACCCAATCTTGAATCAAGACACAATTGATATTCGCGACATCGCGAATCTTCCAAACGCGACGGCCTACTTCGGCGATGAGGTGGCCACACCAGTAGATAGAGTCTTCGAAGACCTGAGTATTCAGCGAAACGTCGTTGCACAAGTCTCGGGATACCTAGCCCTACCGCATCTCGTCGAAAGCACGGATCTTGTCGCATTCGTCCCTCGCATCCTGGCGAAACAATCTCAGAAAAACTCAAGCATGGTGATACTGGAAATGCCTCAAGACGCAAGAGGCCACATTGTTGAAGTAATGTACTGGCCCCCTGCTCGTGATGCGGAGCCCGCATCAATCTGGTTACGAAATACACTCAACAGGGCATGTAGTGACATCTCGTCGTCGCCGGACCCACTCAGCCTTCAGCTAACTAACATTCCTTCGAGTTAGTTCGAGGGGAACTGGAACCGCACTACATCCCGCCTAGACACCAGAAAATATTTCAGTCAAATTCGCTCGCGGGCAAATTGGGGCCACAGGAGCTCGTCCGTCCCAATCCGAACTTGGGTGAAGAATCGGAAGTGGGGTTGCGCCACAGTGGCTTCAGGGGTCTCGTTGCACTTCTCTTCCCTCTCGCCCACGCTCATTCCTGCGCTGTGGCGTCTTTTTCGCGGGCCCCAGGCCGAACGCCTCCTCAATCGCCTCTACGGCTGGACCATGCGCCATCAGTTTCAGATCATCGGTTTCATGGCGAGTGTATTTGCGGTCTATTGTCTAGTGATGGGCCTCGGTCACGAGGGAATCGGCGTAGCCCCCTGGTAACTCCGTGAGGATTGTTCAATGAGAATCGAAAGGCCTTTTCGTCTTGGCTTCGTCGCTGCGCTGGGAGTGGGTCTCGCCCTCCTACTGATGACCATGATTGGGTCGCTCGCGACGGTGCTGACCTATATTGGGGTCGCGTTCTTCCTGTCGCTAGGACTCGCCCCCGCCGTGGCGTTTCTCGTTCGCCGGCGCTTCCCCCAGTGGGCGGCCCTGTTGACCGTCGTCGTCATCTTCTTGGCCGCGGTTGTGGGCGTGACGTGGGCCGTTGTTCCGTCTCTCGTCGAACAGACGTCGTCGTTCGTCAAGGGACTTCCCGATCTGGTCAAAAACCTTACGACGCAGCCTTGGTTTGTCTGGATCACCGACCAAATGGGCACGTCTGTCGACATGACCGCCTTCATCAAGCAGGTCACCGCGTGGGTCTCCAACCCGGCCAACTTCACCAATGTTGCGGGCGGCCTGCTCAATGTCGGCGTGGGCATCGCTACGGGAGTCACGGGCACCATTGTGGTCGTCATTCTGACGCTGTACTTCACCGCATCACTCGACAGCATCAAGTCGTTCGCGTACACGCTGGTTCCCCGCAGCAAGCGCGACACCTTTGCCAACATGGCCGAGCAGATCACCGGCGGCGTGGGCAAATACGTGGTGGGCCAGATTGCCCTGGCCGCGCTCAACGGCCTCCTGTGCTTCATTGTGCTCGTGGCCATTGGTGGCAAGGCGGCCATCGTGTGGGCCTTCGTGGCTTTCCTCCTCGCACTCATCCCGCTGATTGGCACCGTGGTGTCGTGTGTCGTGGTGTCGATGAGCCAGCTCTTGCTGGCGAGCCCTCTGACGGCCCTCGTCATTCTGATTTACTTCCTCATCTACATGCAGATCGAGGCCTACGTGATCAGCCCGCGCATCATGAACAAGGCCGTCTCGATTCCCGGCTCAGTCGTCGTCATCGCGGCGCTCGCCGGCGGAACCCTCATGGGCGTGCTCGGTGCGCTGGTGGCAATTCCGATTGCAGCCTCGATTATTTTGATTATCAAACAGGTCGTGGTTCCTCGAATGGATCTGGAGTAGCAACGATGGCTATGCGGGTTATCACGGGAGCGTCGTTGCCCTCACTCTCACGCGTTGTTGCTCCCGAACGCCAGCCCGTTCGAGTCGCTGCCCTCCAATTGCACTGGGTGCCTGACCCCGACGTGCACACGGCAAACGTTCGCGAGGGCATCCGCTTGGCGGCGGAGGCAGGGTCGCAGATTGTTTTTTTGCCGGAGCTCACGCTGAGTCGCTACATGGCCGATGCACGGCCTGAGGGTCTTCCTCGGGCCTCGGCGGAGTCACTGACAGCCGGGCCCACCTTCGCGCTGGCCGCAGAGGCGGCGCGCGAGCACGGCATCTGGGTACACGCGAGTCTCTACGAATCGGTTGAGCTCGACGACGGCCGCGGTTACAACACGGCCATTCTGGTCAATCCGGCGGGCAACGTGCACGGGCGCACACGCAAACTGCACATTCCCGTGACTGCGGGGTATTACGAAGACGAATACTTTGCCGCCGGCCCCGAGAACGACCCCTACCCCGTTTACGATGTGACGGCCGGGTCCACGCCGTTGAAGCTGGGCATGCCCACGTGCTGGGACGAGTGGTTTCCCGAGGTTGCTCGCGCGTATTCATTGGCCGGCGCCGAGGTGCTCGTGTACCCCACGGCCATTGGCAGCGAACCGGACCATCCCGAGTTTGACACCGCCCCGCTGTGGCGACAGGTGATCACCGCCAACGGCATCAACAGCGGAACGTTTATGGTGGTACCCAATCGCTGGGGCAACGAGGGTCTTCTCCACTTTTACGGTTCGTCCTTCATCTCCGACCCCTACGGACGCGTTCTTGTTGAGGCCGGTCGCGCCGAGGACGCCGTGTTGGTGGCCGACCTCGACCTCGACCAGCGCCGCGACTGGCTCGACCTGTTTCCGTTCCTCGCCACGCGCCGACCCGATACCTACGGCACGTTGGCCCAGCCGGTCGCGAATCCGCGAGGAACGGACGGTCAGGGTGTTGACGGGGGCATTGCGGGGGTTAACTCCAACCGCACGGCTTAGGCTGAGGGCGACCCGTCGAAAGGGGCCGCGTGGCAGACACCGAAGACTTTGAGCCACGCGTGCCGAGCCTTCCGCTGCTGGAGGCTGCTGCTCCGCTGCCCGAAGACGAGCCCAAGCCGCTCTGGCGCGGCTGGATTCACGCGGGCACTCTGCCCGTGGCCATTGCCGCGGGAATCGTGCTCGTCGTGCTGGCCGACGGATTTTCGGCCAAGTGGAGTTCGGCCGTCTTTGCCCTCACCTCAATCCTGCTTTTCGGGATCTCGTCGCTCTATCACCGCTTCAACTGGAAGCCACGCACGCGGGTGCTCCTCAAGCGCTTTGATCACGCCAACATCTTTCTCCTGATTGCCGGCACCTACACGCCGCTCGCTGTCATGGCCCTGCCCTTCGATAAGGGCTTCCTTCTGCTGATTCTCGTGTGGAGCGGCGCGTTGTTGGGCATCGGTTTCCGCATGTTTTGGATTCACGCGCCGCGCTGGCTTTATGTTCCTCTCTACTTGTTGCTGGGCTGGGCGGCCATGATGTACGTCGTCGATCTGGTCAATGCCAATGTGGCCATGATGGTGCTCATCATGATTGGTGGCGCTGCCTACACCGCCGGTGCGGTGATGTACGCCATGAAGCGCCCCAACCCGGTGCCGGGCGTCTTCGGCTTCCACGAGATCTTTCACACGCTCACGCTGGTGGCGTTCTTGTGCCACTGGACCGCCGTGCTCCTCATTGCCCTGAACCCCGCGTACTTCTGGTAGCGACCGCACGAAAAGGGCCCCGAGGATTCACCCCGAGGCCCTTTTGTTGATGGAGATTACCGGCGACGGTTGCGCCGGCGACGTGCGTTGTCTTCCATGCGGGTGAGCATGGCGTCAAGTTCGGCCATGCGAGCCGAGACCTTGCTGTTCACGGCGAGGAAGCCAAGCTGGCGACGGCCGCGGAAGATGAAGAGTCCGGCGAGGTAGAGCACGAGAGCCGAGCCGAGGGTGATTCCCACGATCTTGAGCGAGGTTCCCGTGTCGGGCAGGCCGCTGTTTCCGCCCTCAGAACCGCCGCCAGCTCCGCCGCCGGTCCCGCCGCCACCACCACCCGAGCCACCCTCACCGATGGTGATGGTGACCGTCGTGGTGGCCACACCGGAATCCGATCCGGTAGCTGTCACGGTGTACGAGAGCTCAGCCTGAGCCGCCGTGGGGGTGCCCGAGATGACACCGGTTGAGGTGTCCAGGGTCAAGCCGGCGGGCAGGTCGGGGCTCACCGAATAAGTGATGGGCGCGGTGAGGCCGGTGGGCGTAAACGCCGTGGTGGGAGTGATGGCGGTACCAGCGGTACCCGACAACGTCTGCGTTGCGGGGCTGAGCGCCGGAGGCGTGCTCGTCACATTGATCGACGTGCTGACGTCTTTCAGCATCGCGCCACGGTTCGTTGAGGATGCTGAGATGCTGCTGTCTGACAGCGCGACAGAACCAGCGTTCGTAAACGTCACCGGGACCGTGATCTCACAGGTGCCCTCCGTTTCGTGTCCGGTTCCACCGAGCGATCCGCCCGAAACAATGACGCTCGATGAACCCGAAACGGTTGCATCGCGGCAGGTGTTTGCCGAGGCGGTGCCAACGGTTGTTCCGGCCGGCAGATCGAGGGTGTAGCCAATGCCGGTGTATGTCTGGAACACGCCGGCACGCAGAATCTGCGTGTTCGAAATGGTGATGACCAGATTGGTCGGCGAACCGGGCGCTACCGAAGAGTCAGCGAATGCCGCGCTCACAGTTGGGACGACCGGGAAAAGTTTGTAAACAATCTGCTTCCAGTTCCATCCCGGGGTTGACCCGCAAGAACTGCCTTGATCGTAAACGAAGTTTCCGACTTCACCGGTAACAGCCGACGTCATGGTTGCCGTCATTTGGGGCAGGCCGAGGGTAACACCAGTCCATGAGCCAGGGTCTGACGCGTTCACCTTGATGCATTGACGGTCATATCCAGGAACCGAGTAGTTTGCTCCAGCCGTCGGAGCCCGCATCCCCGCCGTGTTGGGCGATGGGGAATTCGTTGCGCCGACGTAGACGTAGACGCTGCCGTAGTTCCAGGCATACGCGGGATACGGAGACGCGTAACCGTAGGAGAAGTTCGAGTTGCAGTTCGCGTAATTGATAGTGATGACGTCGTCGTCGAACATGTAGCGCGTGTTATAGGTGTTTCCCGTGTGCGACGCATCGTGGCAGTCTTGGCTCTCAACCGTGTTGGACGTTGCGACAACTTCGGAGGTGTCGGCAAAGGCCGCGAGGGGAGTAGCGGTAACTCCCACAATGAGAGCGCTAGCCTAGCGCTAACCAGGGCAATTCGACGGTTCACGTGACGGTTCCTTTTTCCTCGAAAACAGCGAAGGTGGTCGCACCACAGCGCCTCGCACCTAGAAAGCGAGTTTACACAGGCCCATCCGCTTTAGGTATTTAGCGCAGAGCCTGATTACAGCCCGAAGTCGCCAAAATCACCGAAACCGCCGAAATCGCCGAGACCCCCATCGCCCAGGCCACCGGCATCGGCACCACCATCGAAGCCGCCGTCGGCCGAGACGAATTCCCCCGATGAGTCACCGGCGTCTCCGGCCGATCCGCTGTCCCCCGAAGAATTGTCTCCCGACGCACCGTCTCCCGAACCAGCGTCGGCGCCACTCGCATCAGTGCCGCCCGCATCCGCGCCCAGGGGGCCGGGAAGAAACGCGCTCATCATGGTGGAGGCAATGACGTAGCCCGCAATGCTTCCCAACAGTGAGCTGCCAAACATCGAGCCGAACCCGGGGGCGCCGCCAGCCACGGCCCCGCCGCCGCCGGCACCGCCGGCTGCGCTGTTTACTGCGCTGACGTTGGTCAGCGATTTTTCCATCGTGCCCGGTCGGCGCATTTCAGAGCGAGTGGCTGACACGGCAAGCGAGTGGGCATCGTCGGCCGCGGGAGCCTCGCCGCGAGGTGCGTCTGCCGAGAGTTGCGCAAACAGCATCTTGCGCTGCTCGGGTGTCAGATTGGCGAAAGCCTCCTCGTGCACCCTCTCAATCGTTTCGGGCGGAGCGGTTCGCAAGAGGTAACGGTAACGTTCGACCGCGATTTCATCCTGCGATCTCGCGGCCGAGGCGGCCCGTACCTTCTTGGTGGTCTCGCGGTATTCGTCTTCTGAACTGGTTCCAAAGAGACGGTCAAGAAATCCCATGGCACCAAGTTAGGGAGCGATGCTGGGAAAAGCGTGAGACAAGCCGAACATGTTCCGCAGTCAAGGCACTATGGTGATTTTCGTGTCCGCTACTGAGATTCCCGTCCTTGCCGAGGTGCCCGAACTCGAAGCCGAGTTTGCCCGCCTTCGCTTTGCCCACATGGACCACGAAACGGCCCTCGCCCTGGGCGAAGACCTCGTGCGACGCTCCCGGGAAAAGGGCTGGCCCATGGCCGTTTCGGTAAAACTCGGAGACCACGAGGTGTTCCACGTGGCACTTCCGGGCGCACAACCCATCAATGACAACTGGATTCGCCGCAAGCGCAACCTTGTTGAACTGACTGGCGAGCCAAGTTTCTTGGTGGGTCAGCGCCTCGCTGCCGAAGGCAAAACGCTCGATGACCTCACACTGTCGGAGGTCGACTATGCACCCCACGGCGGCGGTTACCCCCTCATCGTGGGCGACACTGTGGTGGGGTCAGTGATTGTCAGCGGAGTTCCGCAGCAGGATGACCACGCCCTCCTTGTCGAAGGTCTCTCAGCGCTCGCCGGTTAGAAAGGCGCCCACCTGGTGTCGCGCCTGCTGGATGAGGTCAATGTCGGCGACCGCCTGCGCGAGCGGGCGGAGGGGTGAATCCGTGAGGCCCTGTTCGACAAAGGATGCGAGCGCCGTGGCCTGGTAGCACAGACCCTCGTGCGCCGCGATCCCCGAGGTGTCCTTCCACGTGGCCACGGGAGCAGAGTTGAACTCGGCCGGGAACAGCTGAAGTCCCGTGGGCGTGAAGAACGGACCATCAACGCGAATTAGTCCCGCGGTTCCGGCGATCGATGCCGCCGTGGGGGTGAACGACGACAGGGTGACGTTGGCGATTGCCTCGGCCCCGCTGGCATACGACATGAGGCTCGTCGTGGTGTCGTCAACGCCTGTGTCGGTAAGCGTGCCCACCGTGCTGACGCTCTGGGCGTCGCCGAGCACGAGCGAGGTGAAAGCAAAGTTGTAGATTCCCAAGTCGAGAAGTGCGCCACCGCTGACCGGGCTTACCAGGCGAGGAATCATGCGCAGGTCTTGTCCAAAATCTGTCAGTACCAACTCGATGTTGCCGAGCATGCCGTCGGCGAGGACCCGACGGATGATGTCCGACTGAGGCAGGTAGCGCGTCCACATTGCTTCCATGGCGAGTACGCCAGCGGCAGCGGCGGCAACGCGGATGGCCTCCGCATCGGCCGCGTTGAGAGCCATGGGCTTTTCGATCAGCACATGCTTGCCGGCGGCAATGGCCAACTCGGCGTGCGTGCGGTGAAACTCGTGCGTGGTGGCCACGTAGACCACGTCAACATCCGGGTGCTCAACGAGCTCCTGGTACGACGTGAGGGCGTGTTCAATTTGACGGGGTTTGGCGAAGGCTTCTGCCTTGCCTGGCGTCTGCGAGGCCACGGCAACAATCCGCTGACCAGTGTGCTTGTGCACCGAGTCGGCAAAGCTCTGCGCGATGCCACCGGGGCCGATGATGCCCCAACGCAGCCCGGGAACGCTGGCGGGATCGATGATGTGGGGAGCGGGGAGGGTGA
>CAIVOR010000091.1 GCA_903907615.1 uncultured Microbacteriaceae bacterium
CGACCTTGATTTCTCGTTTTTATCTTGGGGTCTTGTCGTGGGCTCGATTGGCTTTGCCGTCTGGGTCATCGTCCTGGTCGCGAGTACGTCGAACGCCGTCAATCTCGTCGACGGTCTCGACGGCTTAGCCTCCGGCTCGTCCATCTTCGTCATTGGGTCGTTCGTCATCATCAACTTTTGGCAGTTCAGCCAATCGTGTTATCGAGCCACCCTCGACCCATCTGTTGCATACAAGTGTTACGACGTGCGCGACCCCATCGACATTGCCATTATCGCCGCGGCCATTGTGGGTAGCTTGATCGGTTTCCTGTGGTGGAACACGTCCCCGGCCAAGATCTTCATGGGAGACACAGGCTCGCTTGCCATCGGCGGGGCCCTCGCCGCCTTGGCGATCTTGAGCCAGACGGAACTGTTGCTGGTGGTACTCGCCGGCCTCTTCGTGATTGATACGGGTTCCGTGATCATCCAACGTGCTTATTTCAAGGTGACGAAGGGCAAGCGCATCTGGCTCGCTACGCCCATTCATCATCACTTTGAAGTAAAAGGCTGGGCGGAAATCACCGTGGTCGTGCGATTCTGGATTATCTCCGGCCTGTTCGCCGCCATCGGAGTTGGCGCGTTCTACATCGAATGGCTTTCGAGATAGCGGCCGTGCCTAAAGATCTCACATCTCTCACGAGTTGGTATTCCGCATGGAGTGGCCTTCGTGTCATTGTTGCGGGCGGGGGAGTCACTGGCTTCGCCGCCGCGGACACCCTCGCCGAATTGGGTGCCCGAGTCGTCATCGCCACCGACAACATCGATTCGCTCAGGGCGAACATGTGCGAGGTCATCGGTGTCGACGTCGCGCTGACATCATCGGCTGATCCCGTGCCGTCGGGGTTATCGGATTTCGCCGCGGACGTGATGATTGTGTCTCCCGGATACTCGCCGTCGCACCCGTTGGTTACGTGGGCGGGAGATCGCGGCATCCCTATGTGGGGTGACATCGAACTCGCGTGGCGCGTGAGAGACAAGGTGTCGACCGCCGAGTGGATCTTGGTCACGGGAACGAACGGCAAGACCACGACGACACAGCTCGCCTCCGCAATGTTGGCCGAGGCGGGCTATCGCGTGGCACCGTGTGGCAACATCGGTGTTTCTGTGCTGGACGCGGTTCGCGACCCCCAGGGTTTCGATGTGTTCGTGGTGGAACTCTCGAGTTTTCAGTTGCACTACGCACACGGACTCGTTCCGTATGCGTCGGTCTGCCTGAACCTTGCCGACGATCACCTTGACTGGCACGGCTCGTTTGAGGCCTACGCGCAAGCGAAAGCCAAGGTTTACTCGCAAACCCGGGTGGCCTGTGTGTACAACCGCGCCGATGCGCTCACGCTCGCGATGGTGGAACAGGCGGAAGTCGTCGACGGGGCCCGGGCCATTGGTTTTGGACTGGATAGCCCCGGTTTGTCGGATTTTGGAATTGTCGACGGGATTCTGTGCGATCGAGCGTTTCTCGAGGATCGACGCGATCGAGCCCTCGAGCTGACAACGCTCGACGAACTTCGTGCCAACGGGCTCGCGACGCCCCACGTCGTTGCCGACATTCTGGCCGCGGCCGCTCTCGCCAGATCATTCGGTGCGACACCGGAGCATGTCTCGGCGGCCCTGTCCCACTTTTCGCTCGACCATCACCGATACGAGACCGTGGCGTCTCTGCGGGGAGTGACCTGGATAGACGATTCAAAAGCGACGAATCCTCATGCCG
>CAIVOR010000092.1 GCA_903907615.1 uncultured Microbacteriaceae bacterium
CCTTCTTGACCTTGATTCCCTGGCGCTCAGCCGCCTCGATGCGCGATCCCACAGCCCGCAGTTCCACGCCGAAGCGACTGCGGCGAAGTCCCCACTCAAGCAGCAGGGCAATCACGATGGCCACAATGGTGATGATGGGGACAAAACCGACCTTGGCAAAAATCACGTCCGTCACGGCGGGGGTGATGATTCCGCCGGGAACCGTGCGCATCGTGAAAAGAGTTCCCTGCAGCGCGAGTGCAATGGCGAGTGTGACCACAACCGGGTTGAGGTCAAATTTGGTCGTGAGATAACCGTTGATAAATCCCACGGCGAGTGCCGCCACAATCATGAGGCCAATACCGATGAATATATTGCCGCCGTCGATCACGAAATACGAGGCAATGACGACGAGGAAGCTCAACAGCGGGCCCACCGAGAGGTCGAATCCGGATCCCAGCACCACCACGTGTTGAGCGGCACCAATCAGGATGAACATCGAGGCCGTAAAGAGGATTGAGTTCAAACTAAAGGGCGAGAAGTAGGCACCATTCGTGGCTCCCACAAGGCCCGCAATGAGCAGTACGACAATGCCGAGCACGGCAGCGGGAGACGAGTCACCGCGCATCCAGTTGCGGAAACGCGTCGAACGCGAACGAAGCTCGTCGTTGCGCTTACGCTCCGTGGTGGACGTGAGTTCCGCCCGCGTAATCTCGGCTTCGGTAACTTTCTTGCCCTCGAGCTCGGCAATGATGTGTCCGCGCGACATGATGAATACGCGGTCACAGAGTCCCTCGAGCTCCACGCCGTCGGACGAGAGAATGACAACGGCTGCGCCCTTGTCGGCAGCACCGCGAACAATTTGATAAATATCCACGCGGGCACCGGCGTCAACGCCCTGCGTTGGCTCCTCGGCCAGCAAGACTTCGGGTTCTGACAACAGCGTTCGCGCCAGCACCACCTTCTGCTGGTTTCCACCGGAGAGCGATGAAATCGGCGTGCGCGTTGACGGTGTCTTGATCGACTGGCGATCAATCTGCGCCATGGCTACTTTGTTGATCCAGGATTCCCGAACAATTCCGAGGGTCGACACCGCGCGAAGAGTCTTCATCACGATGTTCTCCCCCACGGTGAGGGGCATGAAGACGCCCTCGCCGTGACGGTCGGACGGCACGTAGACAGCGCCGGCACGAGCAGCGGCTGAGTTGCTGCCCAGTCGCATCTTCTTGCCCGAGATTGACACCGAACCCGTTGCGGGTTCTACTCCGGCAAGCGCCCGGATCAGTTCTGCTTGGCCATTGCCCTGAACGCCCGCGATGCCAATGACCTCACCCGGCTTGACCGAGAACGAAATGTCCTGAAAGCCCCGGCCAGACAGGTTCGAGACAACGAGCTTGTCGTCGCCAGCCTTGATCGACTTGCCCTTGGGCGGAAAGACCGTGTCGAGGGCGCGTCCAATGACCAGCTCAATGATCTCGCTTTCACTCACCGAGGACGCCGGGAACGTGCCACGAACGGCACCATCGCGCAGCACCGTGATGCGGTCCGAAATCTCCTTGACCTCGGGGATGCGGTGCGAGATGTAGACCACAGCAGCCGAGCCTTCGGTGATAGTGCGCACGCGACGGAAGAGGCGCTGAACCTCTTCTTTGTTCAGGTGCTCCGTTGGCTCGTCCAGAACCAGGATGCGCGGCTTGAGCGCAAGGGCCTTGGCAATCTCAACCACAAAACGCTGTTCGACCGAGAGGTCAGACACGCGCGCCCGGGAGTCGATACCCATCTGCCACGGGTCGAGGTGTGCCTGAGCCCACTCCGGCGCCCTCTTGAGGCCACCATTCTTGGTCAGGCCCGCGCCGATGGCCATGTTCTCCGCGACCGTGAGGTCGGGCAACAAAGCAGGATCCTGGCGAACAATTGCCAATCCCAACCGACGTGCCTCACGCGGCGAGCCCGGCAGGAGAGGTTCTCCGCCAATCTCGATGGTTCCCTCTTCGGCAACAAGTGCACCCGAGGCAACCGCCATGAGCGTCGACTTTCCCGCACCGTTCTCGCCCACGAGGGCGTGAACTTCTCCCGCAACCACCTCAAGACTCACGTCTTTGAGTGCTTTCACGCCCGGGAATGACTTGTTGATTCCCGTGAGTTTGAGAAGCATCGTTCCGGGTGCTGCCTTGATATCAGGCGCGATGGAGATCGACTCATTCGCTGCAGCCGTCGTCGTGCGGGGCTTCGTCGTTTTGGCCACGATGGTTACCTCTTATTAGATAGGTGAAGAAAGCGGAACAGGGGCGACCTACTGGGCCAGGTAGCCACCGTCGATGAGCAACTCGGATCCGGTCATGAAGCTGGACTCGTCGCTGCCGAGGAACACGGCGCCTTGAGCAATCTCTTCCGGCTTTCCGGCGCGGCCCATGGGCGTCATGGAGACAACCCACGCGTTCACCTCGGGGGCCTGCGAGTCGGTCAGAGGAGTCTCGATAAATCCGGGCGACAGTGAGTTGATGCGAACGCCGGTTGTGGCGTACGTAATAGCGGCATTCTTCGACATGTTGAGAACGGCGCCCTTAGTGGCGTGGTACGCGTGGGCGCCAGCAACGGCTGCGCTGCCCCAAATCGACGAAATGTTGACGACGGAGCCGATGCCCTGCTTCACCATGTGCGGAATCACTTCACGCATGCCAAGGAAGACGCCGGTCTGGTTCACTCCAACGACGCGCTCCCAGTCCTTGAGGCTCAGCTCAGTGAGGGGGTCGTAAGCAATGATGCCGGCGTTGTTCACGAGGATGTCGATGCGACCGTGCTTCGACAGCACGTGATCGACAACCTTCTTCCAGTCGCCTTCCTTGGCAACTTCCTGCTGCATGTACTCAATGCCGGCAGGGAAGTC
>CAIVOR010000093.1 GCA_903907615.1 uncultured Microbacteriaceae bacterium
AAGATAACGTCTTCCATCTTTCCGCCGCGGAGTGTCTTGGCGCCCTGTTCACCCATCACCCAGGCGAGTGCGTCGACCACGTTGGACTTACCCGAACCGTTGGGGCCCACCACGCAGGTCACGCCCTTTTCGAAGGCGAAGGTGGTGGGTTGCGCAAACGACTTGAAGCCCTTGAGGGTCAGGCTTTTCAAGTACACGGGACAACCTTTCGACGCCGAAACGAATGCGGCGGGTGAGTCCACGTTAGCGAATATTCGCGTACCCGCATGACCGGTTCCGGGGCAACCACCCGAACGAGCGGGCGCCTAAGCGGTGAAGAATTCCCGCAGTGCCGAGGTGACGGCGTCGTGATCTTCCACCACGGCCATGTGGGCCACCCCGGGAACAACCACCAGGCGCGCGCCGGGCACCTCCTGCGCAATAAACGCCCCCTGTTCGGGAGTTGCCGCGGGATCGAGTTCGCCCGAAATCACGAGCAGTGGCACGTCAATCGACGACAGGCGCTCGCGCACATCAAACGCGCCGATGGCCTCACACGCACGGGCATAACTTTCGGGGTCCGCCCCGCGCAGCAGGTCAAAGAGTGCCTCGACCTTGTCGCCGTGGGATGCCACAAAGGCATCGGTGAACCAGCGCGGACGCTGAGAGTCGACCAGCATGGCCGTGCCCTCAGCGCGAACGTTGTCGGCGCGCTCCTGCCAGTGCGCCATGTCGCCGAGCTTGGCGGCCGAACAGACCACGGCCGAGTGCTTTATGCGGTCGGGAAAGTCGAGGGCGAGTTGCAGGGCGATGGCCCCGCCAATCGAGACACCCGCATAGTCGAAGGTGTCAATGCCAAACGCATCAGCGAGGTCAATCACGCCCTGGGCAAGTTCGGCCATGTTAAAGGGCTCGCTCGTGGGCTTCGACTTTCCGTGACCCGGCAGATCCCAGCGCACCAGAGAGTAGCTCTTACTGAGCGCCGGCAGGGCGTCGTCCCACAGCGGAGCGGCTGTGCCTAGCGACGGCCCGAGAATCAAGACGTTGTCGAGCCCACCAAACTCTGTGGGGTCAATTTCAGTAGTGCCAGCAAGGCGGGGAACGGTCATGGTGTGCTTCCTCTGCTCTTAGGGCTCTGATATTCGGGGCTCTGATGTTCGGGGGCTCTGATGCTCCTCCATTCTCTCGCGCATCCCTCCTCAGGCACGACCCGTGTTTGATACTTTGGAAGTCCGCTCCCCCTTTCTCACTGAGGACGTACCCGTGACGCAAAAAATCCGCATCGCCGTGATTGGTCCGGGCGAGGCCGCCTCACGCCTGGCGCACGACCTGGCCGAGGCCGGTGCCGACGTCACAGTTTTCGACGTCACGGCTTTCGACGTCACACCGGCCAACGAGTCCGCCATACAGGTGGCCGAGTCCGTCGAGGATGCCGTCGCGAACGCGTCCGTGGTGTTCTCCCTCAACAGTTCCTCGGCCGCGCTGCGGGCAGCCGAGCGCACGGCGCCGCACCTGGCCTCCGGCGCGATCTTCGCCGACGCAAACACGGCCACCCCTGCGCTAAAGAAAAAACTTGCCGAACTTTTTGCCCCGGAGGCGTTCGTTGACGTGGCGATGATGACCTCCGCGGCACACGCCACTGCACCCAGGACTGGACCCGCCGACGCGCCAACCGAGACACCCACCGAGACACCCACCGACACGAAGACCGTGCTGGCCGTGTGCGGCCCAGCCGCGCAGGCCTTTGATGAGCGCTTGGACCCACTGAAGCTCCACACGGAATTCGTCTCCACCGAAGTGGGTCAGGCGGCCGCGCGCAATCTCACGCGCAGCATGCTGGCCAAGGGGCTTGCCGGAGTCGTTATCGACTACATGTGGGCCGCCGAAGCCATGGGACTCGAAGATTGGGCGCACGACGAGATGCTGCGCGCGTTCGATGCCATGACGCGTGACACCGCAACGGGCTACCTCGAAGAAACCGTGAAGAACGCCAAGCGCCGCGAGATTGAGATGCTCGACATCGTGGAGATGCTCGAGGAGGCCGGCTACCACAGCCTCTTCGTGCCGCCCA
>CAIVOR010000094.1 GCA_903907615.1 uncultured Microbacteriaceae bacterium
ATCGTCATCATCGTCATCATCATCGTCATCATCATCGTCATCATCATCGTCATCATCGTCATCATCGTCATCGTCGTCGTCGTCGTCGTCGTCATCATCCGCGTCGTCGATGGGGACGAGGTCGTCGTCGCCGGCCGCGAGGTCGTCGTCTTCAACAACCTCGAGAACCTCGGCTTCGCTGAGGGTACCTTCTTCGACGGCCTTGCGCTGGGCCTCGAGATATTCAGTGAGACGCACCGACCACGGCACCCACTCCGGCGCAACGAGCGCGCCATCGTCCGGCATGAGTTGGGCTTCAACAACCGTGGGGGCATCGTCGTCGATGTTGGCGAGTGCCACCGTCCACAACCAGCCCGGATACCCGGGGAGGCCACACGTAAACTGCAGAACGGTAATGCCATCGGGCTCGGCGTGAGTGGCAACGAGAGGTCCCACGGCGTCCATGGGGGCAAAATCGGCCAGCGCGGAGAGTGCGAGTGCGCGCTGCGCGTCGGTTGCCACGGGCGACTGAGATGAACTAGGCATCGAGTTCTTCAGCAACGCGTCGCAGCATTGCAGCCACCTTCTTGCCGTGCGCAGCGTCGGGGTAGTGGCCGTTCTTCAGCTTCGAGCCAATACCGTCGAGAAGTTTGACGAGGTCTTCGACAATGATGGCCATGTCGTCAGCAGGCTTGCGGTTGGTGCGCGACACGGTGGGCGTTTCGAGAACACGAACCGAGAGGGCCTGCGGTCCACGCTTGCCATCGGCGAGACCGAATTCGAGGCGGGTTCCCTTCGCGATGCGGGCGCCTTCGGGGACGGCCGAGGCGTGCAAGAAGACCTCGCCACCCTCATCCGAGGCAATAAAGCCGAAGCCTTTGTCCTCGTCGTAAAACTTAACTTTGCCCGTTGGCATCTGAAACTCCCGTATCTCGACTTCGTTAGTTTACCGGCACGAAATACTCCCGCCCTATTCTTGAAGGATGGCCACTACACCCACTCCCGAAAACTCCCGCGTTGAACGCGTGCTCGCCGCCATGGTTGCTGCGATCATCGCACTCGCAATTGTCTGCTTCGCGGCAACCCTGATTGCCTCAGCAAGCGGCATGAAGGGCGCCGATTTCACAGCAGGCATCTGGCCCACGGTCGCTGCCCTTCCCCTCATCGCTCTGCCCATCGGGTTCATCCTGCTGGTGGTACTCATCGGCATCAACTGGTCGCGTCGCCGCAAATCAACACCGCGCACCAAGTGAGCTCGGCACTCCCGCTCGTCAACCGACTCGCGCTGCACGACACCGACGCCCTCGTGAGCGCCCTGGCGATTCGTGCGCCCAAAACCGTTGGCGTGCGAGACCTCTTCGATCTCGCCGAGGCCCTCCTGACCCCCGCCAGTATCGACAGCGGTTTGGCGCGCCTGAGCAAGGACCATCTCACCGCTGTCGCGGCGGGCAACTCTGACCCGGTTCTGTTGGCCGAGTGCGACGCACTCCTTCTGGGCGACGACACCAACATCTTTGACGAGGTGCGGACTCGCGCGGCGCACTGGGTCTCGCGGGCAACCGCCGAATCGGTTGCGAGGACAGACCCCTCTGATTTTCCGCTGGCTCCCGACATGGCCGCCGAGGCGGATGCGGTAGCCGCGCTGCACGAGGGCCTGATCGCCACAAGCTTGCTGGATGACCTCCTGGCCGCTCTGAACAACGTCCCCGCGCGCGTCAACGGTGCGGGAACGCTGGCCAAGGCTTCCGCCGCACATCTCGACGCGGTCATGCCTCGCTCGGATCGTGACCTTCACGAACTGGTGACGTGGGCCGTGAGTACCCCGCTCGCGAGAGTGCGGACGGGCGCAGTCGTCATTGACGCATCGGCGTATGCCCTCTGGTCGGGCATGTCCACGACTGACCGCTGGCTGTGGCTCGTCGCCGCTTGGCGCGACCGCGTTCCTGCGGCCGGCCGCAGCCTGCTGGCCACGACCCCGTGGACAAACGCCCAGCTCGAGCAAGCGACCGGTCGCGAGCTCGTCGTCAGCAATGCCTGGATTATGCCGTCGCTCACCGAAGCGCTCGCCATCGCACACACGCTCGGCCTGGTGCGGGGTTCTCTCGTGAGCCCGGCGGCCCTCTCGGCCCTCGCTCTCGACGACACGTCTCTGCGCGCTTTCATCACCGATCATGCCCCGGCAGAGACCTCGACTTTCATCGTTCAACACGACCTGTCGATCATCGCGCCCGGCCCGCTGAGTGCGAAAACGTCGGCACAACTGCGCGCCCTTGCGCACGTTGAGTCGCGCGGCATGGCCAGCACATTCCGGGTGAGCGCCGACAGTGTGTCTCGTGCGCTGGCCGTGGGCGCCGACGGCGCTTCTCTCCTGACCTTCCTCACCGATCACTCCCTCACCGAACTTCCCCAGAATCTGGTGTATCTGATCAACGACCTGGCGGCCAAACACGGCAGTGTGCGGGTCTCTCGGGTCGAGGGACGCACGTCGATTGAGGCGGCAACGGATGAGCTGGCCGCGGTGCTCGCCGTCGACAACAGTGTGCGCAACCTGCAACTCACTCCGGCCGGCGAGCGCACATTTGCCACCGCCGTCGAACCGCAGTCCGTCGTGAACATTTTGGTGCAGGCGGGGTATCCGGCCATCTCGGTCGACGCACCCGTATTCGTGGAAGCCCAGACGGGCGACGCACCGGACGCCGCCCTGCATGCTCTGGTGAGTCGGTTGCGCGAACGCGACGAAGACATCCCCATGGATGCGTCGTGGCTCAAGCGACAGCTCGACCTCGCCATCCGCAACAAGGAGCGCGTCACGGTGACCGTGCAGATGCCCGACGGCGAGCGCGAGTTTGAGTTGGAAGTGACGGCCCTGGCCAACGGCCGTCTGCGCGGGCGAGACTTGCGCGGGGCAGTGGAGCGTACGCTCCCCCTCTCGGCCATCACCGCTGTGCGTCCGGCAGGGTAGCGTTAGTACTTATGCCCGATGGACCCCTGATCGTTCAGAGCGATCGCACTGTTTTGCTTGAGGTCGCGCACCCCGATGCCACCTCGGTGCGTCACGAACTCGCGGTATTTGCCGAGTTGGAGCGCGCGCCCGAGCACATTCACACGTATCGCATTACGCGACTCGGGCTGTGGAACGCGCGCGCCGCGGGACACACCGCTGACGAGGTCTTGGGCACGCTTGAGCGAAACGCTAAGTTTCCCGTGCCGACCAGCGTGAGCACCGACATCGTCGACACGATGAACAGGTTTGGCCGGCTGTCCATCGAACGGGATGGCGAGGTCCTCGTGCTCCGAGGTGACAACCCCTCGATACTCACCGAGGTGACCAAGGCCACCAAGGTGCGCGACCTGCTCGTTGATCAGCGCCCCGACGGCAGCTTTGAGATTGCGGCGTGGGCGCGGGGCACACTCAAACAAGAGCTGGTCAACCTCGGCTGGCCCGCCGAAGACAACGCGGGCTTTCGTCCCGGTGCCCACAAAGACATCAGCCTGGTCACGGACGGCTGGAAGCTGCGGCACTACCAAGAGAACGCCGTCGACCACTTTCTCGACGGTGGATCGGGAGTCGTCGTGCTGCCCTGTGGAGCGGGCAAGACGCTCGTGGGCGTGGGCACCATGGCGAAGGCCAAAACCGACACCCTGATTCTGGTCACGAACACCGTCTCGGCCCGCCAGTGGCGCGACGAGATCCTCAAGCGCACCAACTTGACCGCCGATGACGTTGGCGAGTATTCGGGATCGATCAAAGAGATCAAGGCCGTCACCATCGCGACCTATCAAATCCTCACCGCGAAACGAAAGGGCGAGTTCGCACACCTCGAACTGCTCGACGCCCTCGACTGGGGGCTCGTCATCTATGACGAGGTGCACCTGCTGCCGGCTCCCGTCTTCAAGCTCACTGCTGA
>CAIVOR010000095.1 GCA_903907615.1 uncultured Microbacteriaceae bacterium
TGTACAGTTTCGTCATCATCCTGCTCTCGGGAAGTTTCCTGACGTTCTTCTTCCAGGCCTCCATGGCCTCGGTTCAGTACGACGGCTCTTACGTTCCCCTCAAGGGCGTCGAGATGTCTGTGGCCATGTCCTCCACTCTTGACATCTCGTTTGACCTGCGTGGCGGACTGTTGCTGCGTCAGATTCACCACTGGGCAGCGCTTCTCTTCATTGCCGCCATCGGGCTGCACATGCTTCGCGTGTTCTTTACCGGCGCGTTCCGCAAGCCCCGCGAGCTTAACTGGTCGATTGGTTTCGTTCTCTTCGTCCTTGCCATGGCTGAAGGTTTTACCGGCTATTCGCTTCCCGACGACCTCCTCTCGGGCAACGGTCTTCGCATTATCGACGGAATGATCGTGGGACTTCCCGTTGTGGGAACCTGGATCTCGTTCCTCTTGTTCGGTGGCGAATTCCCGGGTAGCGACATCATCGGTCGCCTGTATACGCTGCACATCCTGTTGTTGCCGCTCGTGGTGCTCGCCTTCATCGTGCTCCACCTCATGTTCGTCATCATTCACAAGCACACCCAGTACCCCGGCCCCGGCCGAACCGAGCAGAACGTTGTGGGTTATCCCGTGCTTCCCGTGTACGCGGCGAAGGCCGGAGGCTTCTTCTTCCTGGTCTTTGGTGTTGTGGTGCTCATTGCAGCGACAGTGACCATCAACCCCATCTGGGCTTATGGCCCCTATGACCCCTCCCCCGTTTCCGCCGGTACCCAGCCCGACTGGTACATCGGATTCGCCGACGGTGCCCTGCGACTCATGCCACCGCACCTCGAGACCTACTGGTTCGGCTACACGTGGTCGTGGAACATCATCATCCCCGTGCTGTTGCTTCTCGTCTTCCTCGCCGTGGTCTTTGCGTACCCCTTCTTTGAGGCTTGGGTCACGGGCGACAAGCGCGAGCACCACGTGCTCGACCGCCCGCGTAACGCTCCCGTGCGCACAGCCATTGGCGCAGCTGGTGTCACGTTCTACGCGGTCCTCTGGGCGGGTGCGGCGTCCGACATCATTGCCACGCACTTCAAGGTCACCATGGAGGGAGTCATCAATACCCTCCAGATCATGCTGATTCTGGGCCCCATCTTCGCGTTCATGATTGCCAAGCGCGTGTGTCTGGCACTCCAGAAGAAGGACCGCGAAATTGTTCTCCACGGTTTCGAGACGGGTCGCATTGTTCGCCTTCCTGGAGGCGAGTTCACCGAGGTGCATCAGCAGCTGGATGACTACGACCGCTGGCAGCTCGTGTCGTTCAACGACAACGCCCCGATCATGGTGCGTCCCAACGCCCGTGGCAAGATCACGGGCGCGACACGTCGACGCGCGGCCTGGTCACGCTTCTTCTTCGAAGACCGCATTGCTCCCGTCACGCAGACGGAGTACAAGCAAGAGCTCGAGCACTCGCACCACTAGCGAGGTTGCTCTCCCCCACTCTGGGGCTCGGCCGAATGGTCGGGCCCCAGTACTTTTGTGTGGCGAAGATCAGCGAACGAGCTTCGAACCGTGACGAGGCATTCATCGATGAACGTCGAACGCGTAGGTTCCTGACGGGAGAGGACTTTAGTGGCCGAAATTTCCTCGGTAGTACTCGTAGGTCCAACCGACGATGGCGATCAGCGCGAGAGGTACACCAATGATGGTGACCCAGATGCCGACGGCGAGTCCCAGGAAGACCAGGAAAAGCGAGAAGCCAATGATGAACGGCCACCAGCTCCAGGGGCTGAAGTGTCCCATCTCGGGATCCGCGTCATCGACATCGGTGTCGTGGTCTTCAGGAAGGAGGATTCCGCCCTGCGACCGGTTGACCATGTTCAGGAAGAAGGCGATGAACCCTGCGAGAACCGCAGAGAGCAGAATGCCCACGCTGCCGACAATCTCAAGCTTCCCCGTGACGAGGTAGTTCCACACCGAGTAGACAACGGCAGCCAGCAAGAAGAAGCCGGAGAGAAGCCAAAAGAGGCCACGGTTAGCATTCACAGCTAGGCTCCCTTCGCCACGATGGTCTTGGTCGGCCGCGGCCCACCGATACTTGTCGGAGCGAGCTCAGGGTGGTTCAGGTCAAACGCCGGAGATTCACTTCGAATACGGGGAATCGAGGTGAAGTTGTGACGCGGTGCTGGGCAGGCCGTAGCCCACTCGAGCGAGCGTCCGCTACCCCACGGGTCGTTGACCGTGACCTTGGGTGCAAAGCGCCACGTGATGTAAACGTTGATAATCCACGGGACGAGCGAGATTGCCATGATGAAGGCACCGACCGTTGATAGCTGGTTCATCCAGGTGAAGCCGTCCTCGGGTAGGTACGTGGCGTATCGACGGGGCATACCCACAACGCCCAACCAGTGCTGGATGAGGAACGTGGCGTGGAAACCAATGAAGAACAGCCAGAAGTGAATCTGCCCGAGGCGTTCGTTCATCATCTTGCCGGTCCACTTAGGCCACCAGAAGTACAGGCCGCCGAAGAGTCCGAAGATGAGGGCACCCACAACGACGTAGTGGAAGTGCGCCACAATGAAGTAGTTATCGGAGAGGTGGAAGTCAAGCGGCGGCGAAGCCAAGATGACGCCCGTCAGACCACCGAAGATGAAGTTGAACACAAAGCCCAAGGCGAA
>CAIVOR010000096.1 GCA_903907615.1 uncultured Microbacteriaceae bacterium
ACCGAAATCTACGACTACATGCGACTCCTCTGGGCGCGTATTGGTATTCCGCATTGCCCCGAGTGCGACGCAGCTATTCAGTCGCAATCTGTTCAGCAAATCGCCGATCACCTGATGGAGCTCGACGAAGGCACTCGCTACTTGATCGTCGCTCCGGTTGTGAGCGGCAAGAAGGGTGAGTTTGTCGATCTGTTCGCCGAACTTGCCAGCGCCGGATATGCCCGCGCTCTCGTGGACGGTGAGCAGGTCAGCCTGACCGAACCACCGACGCTGAAGAAGTCTTACAAACACGACATCTCTGTGATTGTGGACCGCCTCGTTGCCGGTCCGGACACCCTGGGTCGACTCACCGATTCGCTCGAGACAGCGCTCAAGCTCACGGCGGGCACCGTCGTCATTAACTACGTCGACCGCGAGGGCGATGCCGCGTGGCAGAACTTCTCCGAGAAGCTGTCGTGTCCCAACGGTCACGAAATCTCGGTCACGGAGATTGAGCCACGCACCTTCAGTTTCAACTCGCCCTTCGGCGCGTGCCCAGCATGTTCTGGTCTCGGCACGCGAATGTCGGTGGATGAAGACCTCCTCATCGGCGACGATGAATTGAGCCTGGCCGAGGGTGTCATCATCCCGTGGTCGTCACAGGGCAAGAGCCTCTACAACTACTACGAGAAACTCCTCAACGGTTTGGCTCGGGATCTCGACTTCGATTTGGGCACACCGTGGCGAGACCTGTCGCCGGACATTCGCGACGCCGTCCTGACGGGTAACGACTTCAACGTCAAGGTGCGGTGGAAGAACCGCTACGGGCGCGAGGTCGCCTATAGCTCGGGCTTTGAGGGCGTTATTCCCTACATCGAGCGTCAGTACTTGCAGGCAGAAACAGATGTTCAGCGCGCCCGATGGTCAGAGTTCCTTCGCGAGGTGCCCTGTCTCGAGTGCTCGGGAAAGCGACTTCGTCCTGAGGTTCTTGCCGTGAGGGTTGCCGACAAATCAATTTCTGACATCACCGAACTGTCACTGGCAGATGCTCAAGCGTTCATGAACGACATTTCCCTGAGTGAACGCGACGCACACATCGCTGCTCAGGTGCTTCGCGAGATCCGTGCCCGCCTGGCTTTTCTTGTTGAGGTTGGATTGACGTATCTCACCCTGGGCCGTGCTGCCGGGAGTCTCTCGGGAGGCGAAGCACAACGCATCCGATTGGCCACGCAAATCGGTAGTGGGCTGACCGGCGTTCTGTACGTTCTCGACGAACCGAGCATCGGTCTCCACCAGCGCGATAATCGTCGTCTCATTGACACCCTGTTGAAGCTCCGCGATTTGGGCAACACCCTCATCGTCGTCGAACACGATGAGGACACTATTCACACCGCCGACTGGATTGTCGACATTGGCCCCGGTGCTGGCACGCACGGGGGAGAGGTGGTGCACTCGGGTAGCGTGGCGGACCTGCTACCTAACACACGTTCCCTCACTGCCGACTATCTCTCGGGTCGCGTCTCGATTGGTGTTCCCAAAGCCCGGCGGCCACGGGACGCTGAT
>CAIVOR010000097.1 GCA_903907615.1 uncultured Microbacteriaceae bacterium
CGACAACCTCGTCGATGGTGTTCAAGTCGGTCACACCCCGTTGGTAGGCGTGCGCGGCCGTGTCCGGGTCATTGACGATGCTCGCGTGGACGACGTACAGTCGCCAGAGCGCACCGGGTAGCGAATGAGCGGGTGCCGACGCCCACAGTTCGGCAATCTCTCCCACGCCATATTCCCGGGTGTACTCAAGAATCCGTTGCACGATGTCGACTGTTCCCTCATCGCGAACCCGTGCAACAAGTGCCGTCGCCGTATCGTGCGCAATCTGAAGTTTCAGAGCTGGGTCCATCGCGCCTTCGAATTGGTCGAACGTGCTCGGTTCAACGGCGACGGGACGTCGGGGACGATTCATGTTTTCACCCTAATCGACCTTCGGTTATTGGATTGGTGTGTGTGCACGTTATGGGCCTAGTCCGTTGTTAGGATTTAGTAATTCATTTAGGAAAGGACGATGATGCGGTCCATTTTGTTCGCCGTTACCCTGGCGCTGCTCTCGGTTGTTGCCGTCGCCCCAGCCCAGGCAATAACCTCATACGGCGTGCGAATATTTATCTCCGCGCCAAAGGTACAAGGCCCGCCTATGGCGACTAATCGCACACTCGAAAACTTTGACACATTCTCGCTCGGCGCGTGCCCTGGGACAATAACTGCCGGGACAGTGGAGGGCAACTGCACGGTGGTCTCCGCCGATCAATACGGAGGAGCGGCCTCCGAAAGCGGCGCACCCGTGACGACTGGGGTGGCATCACAGTACCCAACGACTAGTTCTACAATCATCACACTTACGACACCTCAGAAGTATCTTGGTTTTTGGTGGTCTGCCGGCAACCCGGGAAACACTGTTGATTTCTACAACAATGATCTGCTTGTTGCCAGCATGAACACCTCCGGTATCATCACGAGACTGGCCGACCCAAATCAAGTGGCCGTAGACGGCGGAACCTATTCAAGCGCTGACTATTACGGAAATCCCCTCGGGAGCGGTGCAAACGGTGAGGCTTTCCTATTTCTCAGTGCCTTTGCCGAGGGTGGAACGACGTTCGACAAGGTGGTTCTCAGTGGATCCGGTTTCGAATTCGATAACCTCACGACGTCCGCAATCGAAATTACGCCACCCGGCTCGCTTGTCGATGTGGCTTTTATCGAAGGTCTCGTCGAACCGGAAGGTTACAGCGGTGGCGGCGGGACTGGCGGCGGGACTGGCGGATCCGGCTCGAGCGCGCGTTCACAAACCCAGTCGCTGGCCTTCACCGGTTTTGAACCGCAGCCCGCGGGCTGGATTGGTGGGTCGATCGTTTTCATCGGTGCGAGTCTGCTTGTCGCGAGTCGCCGTCGCCGAAGCGCCCGAGAACAATAACTAAACGCCAAGGCGATGCGGGCCCTGAACCTTCGGTATCGTCTAATTCGTGAGCACTGAAACCCCCGCTGCCGGCCGCAAAGGACGAGCTTTATGGGCTGTGATAGCTGTTGTGCTCGGTGCAATTGCCCTCAGCGCCATCGCGTTTGTGTTGCGCGCGGAACCTGCCGTGCAAGAGTTTCTGGTTCGCTTTCCGGGTGTCATCACGCCGACAGCCGACGCGCCGACGGGCATTCCGGTGTGGCTCAACGTGACGCACTTCCTCAACATTCTCTTCCTCATGCTGATCATCCGCACTGCTCTGTCGATTCGCTCGAAGAAGCGCCCGCCCGCCTTCGTCACTCCGCGTCGCGGTGTATTCGGCCAGCCTCCCCGACGCATCGGCATCAACGTGTGGCTGCACAACACTGTCGATCTCTTATGGATGCTTAACGGTGTCGTCTACGTTGTGCTTTTGTTCGCGACCGGTCAGTGGGTGCGGATCGTGCCAACCTCCTTGGACGTCATCCCCAACGCGTTGTCGGCTGCGATTCAATACCTCACGTTCACCTGGCCCGTCGAGAACCCGTGGGTCGTCTACAACAGCCTGCAGATGCTCTCGTATTTCGGAGTGGTGTTTGTGCTTGCGCCGCTTGCCATTCTCACCGGTGTGCGACTGTCTTCCGCTTGGCCTTTGGATGCGCCACGTCTAAATCGCGTGCTGCCCGAAAAGCCAATCCGCCTCCTACACAACCTCGTGTTATTCGCCTTCATGGCGTTCATTGTGGTGCACGTCAGTCTTGTGCTCTTCACCGGCGCCATACTGAACCTCAACGTGATGTTCGCCGCGAGGAACGATCTGAGCTACGTGGGCACCATCATCTTCGTCGCCGCGCTCGCGGGGCTGGCTGGGGTGTGGTTTGCGCTGACTGACTCGGTACAGAAGAAACTCGCCCGTCTGACCGGCGAGGTTAGCTAGCGAGACGCTGCTCGACGTAGTTCAGTCCAATTAGGCAGCCTCATCGCACACGTCTCGAATGCCCCTCAAACGATAGTCACCGAGCGTTTCGCAAGTCGGTAGAATTGTGCGAGCGCGCTTGCGCGCGGGC
>CAIVOR010000098.1 GCA_903907615.1 uncultured Microbacteriaceae bacterium
CGTTGAGGCTCTCGTTCTTCAGAAAGAAGACAAAGAAGGCCGCCTGATTCTCTCCAAGAAGCGCGCGCAGTATGAGCGTGCCTGGGGCGACGTCGAGAAGGTCCGCGACACCGACGGTGTTGTTACCGGTACCGTCATCGAGGTTGTCAAGGGTGGACTCATCGTCGACATCGGACTCCGCGGATTCCTCCCCGCCTCGCTGATCGAGCTGCGTCGCGTTCGCGACCTCACCCCTTACCTGGGTCAAGAGGTCGAGGCCAAGATTCTGGAACTCGACAAGAACCGCAACAACGTTGTCCTCTCGCGTCGCGCACTGCTTGAGCAGACGCAGTCGGAGAGCCGCAGCTCGTTCCTCACCAACCTTCAGAAGGGCCAGATCCGTAAGGGTGTCGTGTCCTCGATCGTCAACTTCGGTGCGTTCGTTGATCTTGGTGGTGTTGACGGCCTCGTTCACGTCTCCGAGTTGAGCTGGAAGCACATCGAGCACGCCAGCGAGGTTGTTGAGGTTGGCCAGGAAGTTACCGTCGAGATTCTCGAGGTCGACATGGATCGCGAGCGCGTGTCGCTGTCGCTCAAGTCAACTCAGGAAGACCCGTGGCAGGTGTTCGCGCGTACGCACGCCATCGGCCAGGTCGCTCCCGGCAAGGTCACGAAGCTCGTCCCCTTCGGCGCATTCGTTCGCGTCGCCGACGGCATCGAGGGCCTCGTGCACATCTCGGAACTCTCCGGTAAGCACATTGAACTCGCCGAGCAGGTTGTGTCCGTTGGCGACGATGTCTTCGTCAAGGTCATTGACATCGACCTCGAGCGTCGCCGCATCTCGCTGAGCCTCAAGCAGGCAAACGAGGGCGTGGACTCCGAGGGCACCGAATTTGACCCGGCTCTCTACGGCATGCTCACTGAGTATGACGAGAAGGGCAACTACAAGTACCCTGACGGCTTTGACCCCGAGACCAACGAATGGCGCGACGGCTTCGAGTCGCAGCGCGAGAAGTGGGAGCAGGACTACGCTGCAGCTCAGGCGCGTTGGGAGCTCCACAAGACTCAGGTCAAGGCCATGGCCGAAGCCGAGGCCAAGGTTGTCGAGTCCACGGGATCGTCCGACGCATCGAGCTCGTACTCGAGCGAGGATGACTCCGCAGGAACACTCGCCGATGACGAGTCGCTGGCGGCTCTTCGCGACAAGTTGGCTGACAGCTAAGCAATCTGCTTTCGAAGTGAGGGGCGCCTACTGGGCGCCCCTCACTTTTTTATTGCCTGTGGCACGTAGGCTTGCACCATGCTGGTCGCTTTGACGGGTGGGATTGCCGCCGGAAAATCAACTGTTGCGCGCATGCTCGAGGAGTGTGGTGCCACCATCGTCGACGCGGACCAGTTGGCCCGAGACGCGGTGGCACCAGGTTCGCCCGGGCTTGCGGCCGTCGTGAAGGAATTCGGCGCCGGCGTGCTCACGAGCGACCGTGTACTTGATCGTCCCGCTCTTGGCCGACTTGTTTTTGGGGACGAGAGTGCCCGTCTGCGGCTCGAGGCGATTGTTCATCCGGAAGTTGGTCGTCTGTCTGCCGAAGCCTTCGCGCGGGCACGCTCAGCGGACCCTGATGCCGTGATCATTTACGATGTACCCCTGCTGGTCGAGGCCGGCCGTGCCAACGAATTTGATGCTGTCATCGTCGTTGATGCGTCAGATGAGACTCGTGTGTCTCGACTCGTGAATGAGCGCAACATGTCGGAGGCCGATGCACGGGCGCGCCTCAGGGCCCAAGCCACCAATTCCGAACGCCGGGCAATCGCCGACTATGTCATCTCAACCGAAACGAGCGTCAATGAAACTCGCCGAGAGGTCGAGGTGGTCTACGCGTCGCTCCAGAACGGTTCCGTAGACTGAAGCAATGCAGGCAACCCGAGCGAATAATCCCTTCCGGGTCGTCAGCGACTACGTTCCCAGCGGTGACCAACCGGCCGCTATTGCGGAGTTGGCCTCGCGGCTCCGGGCCGGTGAGACGGATGTCGTTCTGCTTGGTGCAACGGGAACAGGTAAGTCGGCCACCACGGCGTGGCTTGTCGAAGAACTTCAGCGCCCGACGTTGATTCTTGCCCACAACAAAACACTGGCCGCTCAGCTCGCGAGTGAATTTCGCGAACTCATGCCCGACAACGCGGTCGAGTACTTTGTCTCCTACTACGACTACTACCAGCCTGAGGCCTACGTTCCGCAAACAGACACGTTCATTGAAAAGGACTCGAGCATCAACGCCGAGGTGGAGCGGTTGCGTCACTCAACAACCACCTCACTGCTGAGCCGGCGAGACGTTGTCGTCGTGAGTACCGTGTCCTGCATCTACGGACTCGGTGCTCCCGAAGAGTATCTCAACGCCATGCTGCCCCTGGAAGTGGGTCAACGCATTGGGCGTGACACCATTGCCCGCTCGTTCGTGAACATGCAGTACGCCCGCAACGACATCGACTTCTCTCGTGGCAATTTCCGGGTTCGTGGCGACACGATCGAGATCATTCCGGTCTACGAGGAATATGCGATTCGCATTGAGCTGTTTGGCGACGAGATTGAGGCGTTGTACACGCTGCATCCGCTCACGGCCGAAATCATTGAACGTCACCAGTCAATCGCCGTCTTTCCCGCTACCCAGTACGTGGCCAGCCCGGAGACCATCACGCGGGCCATTAACACCATCCGCGACGAACTCGATGAGCGTCTCGCAGAGTTTGAGCGCGCAGGCAAACTTCTCGAGGCGCAACGACTTCGCATGCGGACCACCTTCGACATCGAAATGATGCAGCAAATTGGATTCTGCTCGGGCATCGAGAACTATTCGCGCCACATTGAGGCACGCGAGCCAGGTCAACCGCCGACGTGTCTGCTCGATTATTTCCCGGATGATTTCCTGTGCGTCATTGACGAGTCGCACGTCACCGTGCCGCAACTGGGCGGAATGTCTGAGGGTGACGCGTCACGTAAGCGCACACTCGTTGAACACGGGTTCCGCCTGCCGAGTGCACTCGACAATCGACCGCTTCGCTTTGACGAGTTCTCCGAGCGAACCGGGCAGACGGTGTACCTGTCCGCAACACCGGGCAAGTATGAAATGGGTATCGCCGACGGTGTCGTCGAGCAGATCATTCGCCCCACCGGTTTAGTTGACCCTCGCGTCGTGGTCAAGCCGTCGAAGGGTCAGATTGACGATCTTCTCGAAGAGATTCGACTCCGCACCGCGCGTAACGAGCGCGTTCTCGTCACGACCCTGACCAAGAAGATGTCTGAGGAGCTCACCGCCTTCCTCGAGGAGGCGGGCGTTCGCGTTCGGTATCTGCATTCCGATGTCGACACGCTTCGACGCGTCGAACTTCTCACCGAACTGCGTCAAGGTGTCTACGACGTTCTCGTCGGCATCAACCTCCTGCGTGAAGGTCTCGACCTCCCTGAGGTGTCGTTGGTGAGTATCCTGGATGCCGACAAGGAAGGATTTCTTCGCTCCGCAACATCGCTCATTCAGACCATTGGCCGCGCCGCGCGCAACATCTCAGGCGAAGTGCACATGTATGCGGACACGGTCACAAGGTCGATGGCCGAAGCTATCGACGAGACAAACCGTCGCCGCGACCGCCAAATTGCCTACAACGTCGAGCACGGCGTCGACCCACAGCCGCTCAAGAAGAAGATTGCCGACATTACGGTGATGCTGGCGCGCGAGGAAGCAGATACCGCCGAACTGATGAGCGATCTCGAACGTCGACGCAAGAAGCCCGCTTCGGGCAGTGATCGCGGAGGATTGCCCCGAATTGCGGGGGAGGGCGTGGACGCTCTCGAGCAACTCATCGCCGATCTCAACGCACAGATGCTGTCGGCAGCCGCCGAGTTGAAGTTCGAATTGGCAGCCCGTTTGCGCGACGAACTGTCCGAGGTTAAGCGTGACTTGCGGGCCATCCGAACTGCTGGCCACGACTAGTTCTCCAACGATGAATTCCGCCGGTCGCTGAGGACTCTGCACCACTCTCCGGCTCGTAGACTCGAAGCATGAGTCCTGTAGGTCGCAATACGCTGAGCGTCTCTGGTGCGCGCGTTCACAATCTGAAGAACGTCAGCGTCGAGATTCCGCGCGACTCACTCGTCGTCTTCACCGGACTTTCCGGCTCGGGAAAATCATCACTGGCCTTCGACACGATTTTTGCCGAGGGGCAGCGACGCTACGTTGAATCACTCTCTGCGTACGCCCGCCAGTTCCTCGGTCAAGTGGATCGTCCGGACGTGGATTTCATCGAGGGGTTGTCAC
>CAIVOR010000099.1 GCA_903907615.1 uncultured Microbacteriaceae bacterium
GAGTCCGTTCGCAAGCAGGAATTTATCGACACGGTGGGGACTCGCCCCCTGAGCCGCAAGGTCGCGATCGAGGCGTTTTTTGTCTCAACGTTTGCTGCTTGGGATAACTACTACGCACCGGTCACTGAAAACAGCGTTTACGTGGGCTACTCGCCGGCGATCGGCATCGACGCCCCCCGAATCATCCGAGATTTTCCCGATGCGAAAATTATTCACGTGGTTCGTAATCCCTTTTCGGCCTACCGGGACACCAAGCGTCGCCCGTTCCCGCAAGACATCTACAAGTATCTGATCACCTGGAACATTTATCACTCCACAGTGCAGATGTTTGAAAAGGAATTCCCCGAGAACGTCAAGATTGTGCGTTACGAGGACATGGTGGCGAACAAGCAGTCGTTCATGGCGGACCTGGCGACGTTTATCGGTGTCGACTTCGAGAAAGTCATGCTCTATCCAAGCTGGAACGGCGTCGAACTGTCGGGCGATATCGCTCCGTGGGGAACCGTCCTACGAAGCACTCCCGCCTACAACCTGGACATCATTGCTGACCTCTCAGCGGATGAAAAGGTCACGATTGCGAACGCCACGCTTCCCCTGGCGCGATACTTCGATTACACGAGCATTCCTGAATTGGCGGAGCTCTATCGTGTGGACAAAGCTTAATCCCGAGAGTTCGCGCAAGGCTTCGGCGGAGAATCACGACGACGTCGAGCGAGTCAGCAATACGTTGCTCACCATCGCCGAACCAGGGTCATCATTTTCTTACTTGTCGGGCGGGGCCAGCAACCACACCTTTATTAAACGACGAGGGAAAAACGGGTCTGTTCTCAGATTTTTTGGGAGAGGCGACCATGCCCTCGAGGAGTCACGGGTCGAAGCTGACCTTCTCCATGCCTGTTTCCCCACGAAATGTGTTGTGGACTGTCTTGAGTTCATTGACCAAGAACTTGCCGTGCTCGAGATGAACTTCTTGTCATCGGCAGATCCCAGCCCCTCAGAAGTCTGGGAGCTTCAGGTGCACTATCAATCTGCGATCGCATCAAGCGGCCGTGAAGGCCTCTTTCCGGACGAACGAGACATTTCCGCTTTAGTCGCACGTGCACGCCTCGCACTGGCTAATTTCACGGACGACGACCAACTGACTGCTGCCGAGGTCGCTCTTTCGACGTCCCTGTTAGAAAATCTCGCAGATTTTCTCGTCGAAGCGCCTCGAGTGCCCTGTCACGGTGACCTCAGTCCGGGCAATGTCCTGCAGGGTTCATCCCGCCCCGGGGATCAGAGTGGGCTCGTCGCACTCGACTGGGAAGATCGGTTCTGGGGTGTTCGCGATTACGACTTCTTGTACTGGTTGACGTTTATGGCCAACGCCCCGTATGTGACCCGCGAGTCCCTCCGGATATCGGATCAGCCCCACGAAATCTGTGTCGCACTTCTTCTGGTCATCGTCCTTCTGAAGGAGTACATCACGTTGTCGTCAGGCATCACCCTCGACGGTCGACTGCCAGCCGTCGTTCGACTTCGTCATGTCCTGGAATTAATGTAGCGACCGAGGATGTGCCCTACGCCGACAATCGCGTCATGACGGACTTGAGCAGAGCGACGGCATCGGCGGGCATCGGAACATTTGCGAGTTGTGGACCGTTGCGGATGGTCTGAGTCAGCGTGTAACGAAAAGCGAGGGCAATCAATTCAGAAGCCAGCGCGGCTACATCACGGGTTTGCTCCTCTGTTTCTTGCGACGGCGCATCTCGCCTCAATCGGAGGAAGAGAATTTGTTCCACCTTCTTGGGCACAATCGCGTACCGTTCTCGCTGCTTGGCCATGAGCACGGGATTCTCGATCAGCAGCTTCATGCGGTTGAACTCCAACTCTTGGTGGTCAACCAGGTGGTCGGGAACTTTGACGATGCCAATCACCTCACCCAGGATGTCTGGGTTGTTCGAGGCGATGAACTCGCGCGCCTTGCTTTCGTCAATCTCGGGAACGAAGTTACCGAGGATGGCATTGTCTTTCGTTCCGAAGTAGTTGAAGAACGTGCGGGCCGAGACGCTGCTCGCCGCACAGATCATTTCAACGGTGACGTTGTCGAGTCCGTGCTCGAGGGCCAGTGCAACAGCTTGTGTTTCAATGTTCAGCGCTGTTGCGGCGGCGCGACGCTGACGGAGAGTCTGTTCCCCCTCACCAGTCATGCGCTTTCCCTTCGTCTACTCGTAGCGTAGCGATTCGATGGGGTTCTGTTTGGCTGCACGTCGAGCCGGAAGGGTTCCCGAAACGAACGCGATAGCCATGATCAGAATGATGATCCCCAGGATCGACGCGGGGTCGAACAGCAGGATGGAGAGGCCGGGGAGCGCTGCCAGCGGGCCTGCGGCGAGCGCGGCGCTGAGTCCCGTTCCCACGAGAACCGCAAAGACTGCTCCCAGGGCGCTGCCGAGGAATCCGATGAACGTGGCTTCGAGGCTAAACAGAGCGAATACCCGGCCGCTGCGCATTCCCATGGCCTTCATCAGGCCGATTTCGCGGGTGCGTTCCTGCACACTCATCAAGAGCGTGTTGACGATTCCGAACGATGCAGCGAGCAGCGCGATGATGGCGAACGCATTGAGCACGCCCACAATTCCTGCAATCACCGTGGTGATAACACCCAGTTGATCCTGGATGGTCTGAACGCTAAAGCCTTCATCAACGACCGTCTTTTTGAGGGCGTCGATGTCGGCTGCCGGCAGGGACGCGTCGAAGTGAGCAGTTGCGATGGCGTAGCGAGGATTCAAGGTCTGGATGCCCGCCATCTGCAGATC
>CAIVOR010000100.1 GCA_903907615.1 uncultured Microbacteriaceae bacterium
AAGCTTCGTTGTACCCGGGATTCGACTTCTGTGGGACTCATCCGCCCAGCACGAAGTAATAAAATACAGCAGTCGGGCGTTGACGGGAATAGTGTGCGCGCCAACGCGAGTTATGACAGGCAGGCGCATTTTTCCGACGTCACAAAAGAGGAGTGAGTCATGTTCGCGGAATTGGAATTTGGACTGGACACCTTTGGCGACGCCACGGTGGCGCCCGACGGAACCCCGCTGAGCCACGCCCAAGTCATTCGCAATGTGATTGCGGAGGGTGTTCTCGCCGACGAGGTGGGCCTCAACTTTATTGGCATCGGTGAGCACCACCGCGAGGACTTTGCTGTCTCTGCGCCGGAAATTGTTATGGCCGCCATCGCAGCCCGCACAAAGAGCATCCACGTCGGATCGGCCGTCACCGTGCTGAGTTCTGATGACCCCATTCGGGTGTACCAGCGATTCTCTGAACTCAACGCGCTCTCCGAAGGACGTGCCGAGGTCATCCTGGGCCGCGGTTCGTTCACGGAGTCTTTTCCTCTGTTTGGTTTTGAACTTCGCGACTACGAGACCCTCTTTGAGGAGAAGCTTGATCTCTTTGTTGAGATCGTGAAGGAACAACCCGTCACGTGGTCTGGTTCGATTCGTCCAGCGCTCAGTGAGACGCGCATCTACCCGCCCATCGAAGAGGGACACCTCAAAACCTGGATTGGTGTGGGCGGAAGCCCTGAGTCGGTGGTTCGTGCTGCTCGCTACGGCCTGCCCCTCATGCTCGCGATTATTGGTGGTGACCCGCTGCGCTTCCGCCCCTACGTGGACCTGTATCACCGGGCGTTGACCGAGATGGGTAAGCCCGTTCTCCCGGTGGGTCAGCACTCACCCGGTTTTGTCGCCGCCACGGATGAGCAGGCCCGGGAACTCGCCTGGCCGCACTACCGCGACATGCACGCTCGCATCGGTGCGCAGCGTGGCTGGCCACCACTCTCCCGCGCGCAGTTCGACGCTGAGGCGGGGCCCGAGGGCGCCCTTATGCTCGGCTCTCCCGAGACGGTGGCCGCGAAGATTGCCCGCTCGATGTCGGGTCTCGGTGTGACACGCTTCGACCTCAAGTACTCGCTTGGGACGCTCTCGCATGAGAATCTCATGGAGTGTATTCGTCTCTATGGCACCGAGGTCGTTCCCCGCGTGCGCGAACTCGTCGCGACGGCGAAGGCGGCGTAGTTCGGGCGTTGCACCGTGTCGTGACCTCAGCGTGGGTCACTCGTGCGCGCGAGGTCCTCGCACGTGTCGGTCGGCGCCGGGCAGTTCTCTTAGGCGCGGGGATCGTGACCGCTCTTGTCGTGCTGTCGGCATCCGGCCTGGCAACCACCGTGATGACCTCGCTGCCCGGCCAATCCACGACTGATAATTCCGGCGGGGCAGAGGCGGAACAGAACACGAACACCCTCGACCCGGTTGCACGCTGGGCACGCTTGCGACTCGCCGACATGTCAACCGCCGACAAGGTGCGCAGCCTCATCATCGGCCACGTGAGTGGCGTCAACCCCGAGGGTATGCGCGTCGCGGTGGCGCCCGTTTCCAGCGGCGGATCAGGTTGGGGCGGCGTCATCCTGATGCGCG
>CAIVOR010000101.1 GCA_903907615.1 uncultured Microbacteriaceae bacterium
CGACTGCGACTCGAGGCGTGGCGTGGCGCACAACGGAAACGTTGTCGGCGGCCCTCAACGGTCACGCCAACTCGCTCGGACTTCTTCGTCTGGTTCTCGCGGCCATGGTTATTTTCAGCCACGCCTTTCCCCTCGGCGGTTTTGCAAACGAAGACTTCCTGTCTGAATGGACCCACCAACAAGCCAACCTCGGCACGTTCGCTGTTGATGGGTTTTTTGCCATCAGCGGATATCTCATTGCCAAGAGCGCCCTGAGTAGCGACGTCCTGCAGTATCTGTGGCGCCGAGCCCTCCGCATCCTCCCTGCCTACTGGGTCATGTTGTTGGTGAGTGCGGCCGTGATTGCCCCGATTTTCTGGGTCCTTGGCGGTCAACACCTCGCCGATTTCGGTTGGACCGGACCCCAAAGCCCCCTGAGCTATGTGCGAGCGAATTTCTTCCTTCACGTCGGGACGTGGGGAATTTACGACATTTTTGGAACTACTCCCTACGGACAGTTCGCCGGAGTCAGCGTTTTTAACGGATCCATTTGGACCCTCGAATTTGAGTTCTTCGCTTACCTTGTCGTGGGCTTTCTCGCGGTGATCGCTCTCCTGTCACGGTTTCGGATGATTGTGACGATTCTGGCGGCGGCCCTCACTGTTTTCGTCCTCGTCTCGACTTCGGGAAACGCCGGTCTCCGTGCACTCTTTCCGTATCTGTTTAGTGGCTATGACATCAGTGAGACGGGGGCTCCGTATCGCGTCACCCTCTTGCTCATCTTTCTCATTGGTTCGACATTCGCAGTCTTCTCCCGATCGGTTGCGTTTGACTGGCGTTTTGCAGCGGGCAGCCTGGTCGTGGTGGTCGCATCTTTGGCATGGGGCGGCTATCACGTTGTGGGAATTTGGGCGTTGGCTTACCTTCTCTTGTGGCTGGCCGGTGCGTTGCCCGCGCGCGTTCAGTGGATTGGTCAAAAAAACGACTACTCCTATGGGGTCTATATATACGGCTTCGTTGTAGAGCAGATGCTCGCGTTCTTTAATGTTCAGGCGTGGGGATATTGGCCATTTGTTGTCCTTGCTCTCCTCGCCTCATTTGGACTGGCTTGGTTGAGTTGGCACGGCGTCGAAAAGTGGGCGATGAAACTCAAGAACTGGGGTCCCGGTAAAGGAATAAAGCATCTCGGGGATGTGATTCGCCGGACCCGCAGAAGTCAGGGTGCGCACGAGTGAGAAGCGACCGGTCGGTAATATCGACTCATGCAATCTCCTCGCCTCGGAACAGTCCTGGTCACGGGCGGAGCCGGCTTCATCGGCTCTGCGCTGTCTCGGGAACTTGCCCCCCTCTCTGACCGTTGGGTTGTCCTCGACAATTTGCACCCACAAATTCATCCGACGCGCCAGCGCCCGGACGCGCTTCACGCCTCCGCCGAATTGGTCATTGGTGATGTGACGTCGAGCGAAGACTGGGACCGCGTCCTCACGCTGGTGAAACCCAACGTGGTCTTTCACTTGGCGGCAGAGACCGGAACAGCCCAGTCGCTCAATGAGGCAACCCGCCACGCCAGTGTGAACGTAGTGGGCACAACAGAAATGCTCGACGCCTTCAGTCGCGCGAGTCATGTGCCACAACATTTCATTCTCTCGAGCAGCCGGGCCGTTTATGGCGAGGGTTCTTGGCAACGGTCCGACGGGTCGATCTTCACGCCGGGACAGCGCACGCATTCTCAACTGGCCGCATCCCAATGGGACTTTGCCGGCGCGACCGCATTGGCGAGTGAGTCTCGCAGAACCGTTCCCGCCCCGACCAGCGTCTATGGCGCCACGAAACTCGCTCAGGAGCACATTCTGCGTGCGTGGACGAATGCCCGTGACACCGGTCTCACCATCTTGAGGTTGCAGAACGTTTACGGTCCGGGGCAATCGCTGATCAATTCATATACCGGAATCGTCTCGTTGTTCTCCCAGTGGGCACGTGAGGGAAAGACCATTCCGGTCTATGAGGACGGACACATCGTTCGCGACTTTGTTTTCATCGATGACGTGGTCTCGGCCTTTGCCGCTGCAAGCGGTCGTCAGCCCCATGAAGATGATGCCCCCTTTGACATTGGGGTAGGAGGCCAGGCCACCATTCTTGATGCCGCCACGTTCATCGCCAATTACTACTCGGCCCCCACTCCCGAAATCACCGGTGCCTTTCGCGACGGAGATGTTCGACACGCATCGTGCGACATCGAGCGATCGAAGGCTGAATTGTCGTGGGTTCCGGAATGGCCTGTGGAGCGAGGCTTGTCGGCGCTCCAGGAATGGATTGGCGCACAGATTGAGGCCGGCGAGCCTCACATAACGTCCTAGCGTCTAACCTTTCGGGAAGTCCCGATACGGCAATCCCAAGATGTGACGTGTCAGCGTTGACACTCCTTCGGAGTTTCGAGCAATCATGGCGCGCGGCAGATCGGTGAGTGCGTGCAGCCGCGACATCACGTGCCGCGATGATATGCGGGCGGCCGACTTCCACCCTTGTGCACGGAGCGACCGCGCCGTCTCGAAGAAGAAGGCGCGTTCTTCTCTGAACTTTCGTCCGTTGGGACCCGTCACGGCCGACAGACTCGCAGAGTGGCGACGGTACTGGAACACGATGTCTTGATCGAGCAATAACGTCCCATTGTTCAATGCGATACTCGTGAGCATGGAAAGGTCTTGGACGATGTTCAAGTCCACGCGAAAGCCGATTGCCGCAACAGTCTCGCGACGCCACACCAGCGAGGGGAAGTACGTCCAGTTTCCCCGCAGCAGGCTCGAAGCGAGTCGTTCACCCGTGAATGCTTGTGTCGACGACGTCGTTCTCAGGCGTAACAGGTGTTTGATGCGATCGGCCAAGGGCAAGTAGACCCGCCC
>CAIVOR010000102.1 GCA_903907615.1 uncultured Microbacteriaceae bacterium
CGGCACGAGCGCAATGCCCCGCCTCACGCGGTCAAAGGCGCTTCGGCGAGTGATGTCCTCGCCCTCAAAGACGATGGTTCCCGACGTTGCCGGGAGAAGTCCGGCAACGGTCTTCAGCAGTGTTGATTTTCCGGCTCCGTTGGCACCAATCACCGCAAGGATGCCGCCCGCATCGACCGACAAGGAAATGTCGCGGATGGCGGTGACCTGCCCATAGGCGGCTGTCAGACCTGAAACCTCAAGCATTCGTGCCCTGCGCCCTCGCTCGTTTGGTCTTGGCTGCGGCGGCAGAAAACTCATTCTCGTCGTCTGGCGCCATTCCGAGGTAGACCGATCGGACCTCGGGAGAATCAAGGACTTCCTGCGGGTCGCCCTCGGCGAGGATTTTGCCGTAGGTGAGACACAGTAAGCGAGTCGCGACCGCAGTCAGGGCGTGCACAACGTGTTCAATCCAAATAACGGTCACACCGCTGGCAGCGACGGATCGCACCAGCTCAACGAGCACCGGCACCTCGGCCTCGGTCAATCCACCGGCAATCTCGTCGAGGAGGAGAAGGCGGGGGTTGGCGGCCAGTGCGCGAGCGACCTCGAGGCGCTTGCGATCGAGCAGTCGGAGTGAGCTCGCTGGGTCGTTGCTGAAAGCCGTGAGACCGGCGCGCTCAAGAGACGAGACCGCCAAGGCCTGTGCCTGATGGCCAAAAAGTGCTCCGGCAAAACTTGCCGCAACCAAAACGTTCTCTAGCACCGTCATGTCGACAAATGGCCGAGGAATTTGATAACTCGTGGCGATGCCGTGGCGTGCACGCCAGGCCGCAGACTTGCGGGTGACGTCTTCGCCTTCAAAAAAGATTTTGCCCGTCGATGGAGCAACGGATCCGCCGAGCACGCTCAACAGTGTCGACTTTCCTGCGCCATTCGGACCAATTAGGCCCAGGATTTCTCCGGCTTCGACCGTGAGGTCGAAGCCGGAGAGCACCTGTAATTGACCGAACTTGCGACCCAAATTCTGGGTTTCAAGTAACGGTTGTGATGACATTTTTCTTACTTAATCCAGAGGATTTTTTCCATCGATCCACCGGTGGGGATCTGAGGTGCCAGCGAGTTCGAGACGATCACGATTTCATACGTGCCGTCCGACTGCAAGCGCCACTGTCCACCCACGAGGGGGGTCTTGGAAACGTTCTTGACCGGTCCACTGGTCCAGTCAACGGGTCCCACAATGGTGTCCGTCTTCAGCGTTGAGATTGCAGCCTGAAGGTCTGCCGCTTCGGTGCTGTTCGACTTCTGCAGGGTTGCCACGGCGACCTCAAAGAGCGCTTCAGCGAAGCCCAGAGGCTGAGTCCACTGCGTGCCCGTGGCGTCCTCAAACGACGTCGCCAGTTCTTCTGCCGACTGTCCCGTCAGAGCACTCTTGTAGGGGCTCGACGGTGACCACCAGACCTCGCTACCGAGGTTGTTTCCGGTGTCGCCCAGTGCCTCGAGAACCGAGGGGAACAGAATTGCCTTACCAATGGTGGCAACCTCAGGCTGGAAGCCCTGCTGTACGGCCTGCTTCCAGAAGGTGATGAAGTCGGGAGGAATGGGAACTCCCAGCAGCACCGAGCTGCCCTCATCCTTGAACTTCGAGATCTGAGCCGAGAAGTCGGTCGTACCGTTTGCGTACAGACCGGGGTTGTTGTTGGTCAGACCGCTTGCCGTAACGACGGGCGGGAAGCCCAGCTTCTCGTCAGACCACGCGAGTCCGTCGGGGTCGTTCGGCCATAGTTCGGCGGCACTTCCCGAGGTTACGCCTGCCTGCTTCCACATGTCGGCGTAGACGGCAGTGATGTCTTCAAGACCCCAGAAGAAGTGGTACGTCCAGTCGAAGTCAACCGGAGCTGCGGGGTCCTGCTGACGGCCGAAGTAGTAAGCCTGCCAAGGTGCGACCGTGGAGATACACACGACCTGGTTTGCCTCACACTGATCCGAAACCGGGTTGACGGTGTCGGGGGTCGACGACACGAGAATCATGCTCACGTTGTCTTCGAGGATGAGCTCTGAAGCGACGTCCGAGGCACGCTTCGAGTCAGACTGCGTGTCCTTGGCGATGATTTCGACCTCGTGCTTCGAGCCATCAGCGAGAGTCACGCCGTTGTCCTTGAAGTAAGTGGTCATAGCGTCGAGAACGTATGTGTCCGCCTCGCCGAACGCTGCCAGAGCGCCCGTTTGTGGTGTCACATAACCAATCTTGATTACTTCACCGCTGGCGCCACCGCCGCCGATGCTACAACCAACCAGCGAAGCGCTAGCGGCGGCAGCAACAGCAACCAGACCCAAGCCGCGAAGCAACGTTGCTTTGCGTTTCGTCATGATGTTTGTTCCTTACAGATTGTTTACTTGGTGATTTTCTTGCACTGCTGCACGAACGTCACAGGGGACGTCGCGCCTAGACCTCGGACTGCTCCGGGGCCAAGATGATGTCGAACTGAACGCGAGACCACGGGTGGCCTCCGAGATCCCGGCCGTCTGGCGTGGGAACGTCGCCGGCCTGGTGGTGGAACTGTTTGATGAGTGACTGCTTGACGCCAAAGACGCTGTCGCTCGAGAGAAGCTCATCGCCCGCCACGAAGATGTGGGTCAC
>CAIVOR010000103.1 GCA_903907615.1 uncultured Microbacteriaceae bacterium
ACCGGTGATTCCACCCGAGAGGACAGCATCCGGGGCGAACGATGCTCCGATGTTCCACCCTTCCGGACCGCCGTTAACAAGAATTGCGATGGCGACAATGAGGAGAGAGAGAATCTCAAGAATCATGAGGACACCGAGCACTCGGGCGCCCACATCTACCTGCAGGAGGGACAAACCGGTGACGAGCACCCAGGCGATCAACGACCATACGTACCACGGAAGGTCAAGGCCCAGCGCAGCAAGTTGACCGCCCACAATGGCACCAAAGAAGCCGTAGATGGCGAGCTGGATGGTGACGTATCCGACGATTGACGCAAACGCAGATCCGACACCCATATTCGGTCCGAGTCCCTTGCCCACGTAGGCAAAGAAGGCACCGGCATTTGTCACCTTGTGGCTCATCGCGGTGTAACCGACGCTAAAGACGAGCAAGATGATGCCGACGACGAGGTAGGTTCCCGGAGTGCCGGCGCCGTTACCGGCCAACATGGCGACGGGCACAGCTCCCGTCATTCCGACGAGGGGCGCCGAAGCGGCGACAACGAAAAAGACAATTCCCAGGACACCGAGGCGCCCCTTCTTCAAGGACGTGCCTTGCTTTTCTACGGTAGACATGTCGAATCTCCTCATTGAGTTCGTGGGACAAGAAATCGTTTGGATAAAAACGATTTCCTCAACTCTGCTGATTTTTAGCTCGGTCGTCAAGACCCCGCAGAGAAAAGATTTAACTGGGCACCCGCGGCCTAGAAGTCCGGGATGTACTCGTTGACTTCCCAGTCGGTAACGTCGCGTGTCGCGGGGTCTGGTACAGCGGCCGTGTAGCGGGCGATCTCGTCACGCTTCATCACCATAAACACCGTGATGAGCTCCTCGGAAAGCTGCGCGCGCATCTGATCATTCGCTTCCAATGCGTCGAGCGCTTCGGCGAGGGACATCGGCAGAGTCGGCGCAGCGTCGTTGTCGTACGCCATGCCTTCCGCGGGTTCGGGACACGGCAGGTCGCGCACGATTCCATCGAGAGCAGCGGCAAGAATACCGGCGATGACGAGGTAGGGATTGGCCATGCCGTCACCAACACGGACCTCCAGTCGCGTGCCCTGCTCCCTCTCCGGTGGAACGCGCACCATGCACGCGCGATTATCGAAGCCCCAATTGGCCCGATAGGGAGCGAGAGTGTCGGGTCCCAGGCGATTGCACGCATTAATGCTGGGGTTTGTCAGCGCCGACAATGCAGCGGCATGGGTGGTCACTCCGGCAATCATTTGTTTCGCGGTAGCCGACAAATTTCCGGCCCCGTCGTGCATCTGATTCGCACCCTTCATGTCGGTCACTGAGAAGTGGAGGTGGAACCCGCTGCCTCCCTCATCGCTCCACGGCTTGCCAACGAACGTGGCATGCTTTCCCGCGCGGTTGACAATGTCTTTGGTTGCCGTCTTGAAGTAAAAGGTCCGATCGGCCGCGTCGAGTGCCTCGGAGTGCCAGAGGTTTATCTCGAACTGTCCCGGAGAGAATTCGTGATTGCCGGCGAAGGCGCCAATCTTCATCTGATCGATCATGCGCAAGAGGTTGAGAAAGATTCCCTCGGGGTCGACAAGGCTTCCTGTCGTATAGACCCGACCGGTGCGCTCAAGGGAACGACGATAGCCGCCTTCCGGAGTGTGATCGGCAATGTAGAACTCGAGCTCTGGC
>CAIVOR010000104.1 GCA_903907615.1 uncultured Microbacteriaceae bacterium
AGCGTGAGGGCGCCAATGCTCAACGGCTTCGCCGGAGTGGTTGATGCGGTCATGCTTCTAGTCTCCCAGAAACCGCCTACGCCGAGGGTGCGTCGATCGCTCCGCCGAATCGACGATCGCGATCGACGTACGAAGCGATGGCGCGCCAGAGGTCGGTGCGACGGAAGTCGGGCCACAGCGTGTCGAGAAAAACCATTTCGGCGTAGGCGGATTGCCAGAGCAGAAAGTTGGACGTGCGCTGTTCCCCGCTCGATCTCACGAACAGATCAACATCGGGCATGTCGGGTTGGTACAGAAACTTGGCGAGCGTCTTTTCGCTCACCCGTGACGGATTCACCGTGCCCGAGGCAACCGCCTCGGCCAGGGCCTTGGCGGCATCGGCAATCTCCGTGCGTCCGCCATAGTTGACGCACATCGTCAGGGTGAGCGTCGAGTTCTTGCGCGTTAGTTTCTCGGCGAAGAGCAGCTCCTCAATCACCGACGGCCAGAGCCGCGGGCGTCGACCCGCCCAGCGCACGCGCACACCCCACTCGTTGAGCTGGTCGCGACGGCGATGCAACACGTCACGGTTGAACCCCATCAAGAACCGCACCTCGTCGGGCGAACGCTTCCAGTTCTCGGTGGAAAAGGCGTAGACGCTCAGGTGCGTGACGCCCGCCTGAATTGCTCCCGCGACCACGTCGAGAAGGGCCGCTTCGCCCGCGCGATGACCCTCAACGCGGGTGAGTCCACGGCCGTTCGCCCATCGTCCGTTTCCGTCCATGACAATGGCCACGTGACGGGGAACAGAACCGGCAGGAAATGAGGGCGGATACTCTCCGGTCCAATCGAGCGGACGATACTCGACCGCATCCGGGTGGGTATAGGGCTTGGCCACAGTGACAGCCTAGATAACGTGCTCGAGGGAACGCAGCCCGCGCTCCAGATGGAATTGGGTGTACGCGGCAACGACACCCGAGGCCGAGGCCCGTGCGTCGGGGGTTGCCGTCTCGACAATCTCCCACTCCCCGGCCAGAAGCGCCGCGAGCAGATTCACTACGCCGTCGTCGAGTCGCGCCGCACCGGTGGGTGCGCACGCATCGCAGACGAGGCCACCCATGGGCAGCACGAACGCGTGATGCGGACCTGATTCGCCACACCGCGCGCAGGCATCAAAGGAAGGCGCCCAACCGGCGAGCGACAATGCACGCAGGAGATACGAATCCATCGTGAGGAGGTGAGGATGCTCACTGCGGGCCAGGGAACGCAGCGCGCCGTGCAGGAGAAGAAACTGTTGGGGTGCCGGCTCTGAATCGGTGATGCGATCAGCGGTTTCGACCATCACCGAGGCAACGCGATACAGGTCGAGATCGGCGGCAATAGTGACGCCGTAAGACGCAATCGTCTCTGCCTGGCTGACGGTATCGAGCGACCGGCCTTCGTAAAACTGAAGGTCAGCCACCATGAACGGCTCGAGTCGGGCGCCGAACTTTGACGCCGTCCGGCGAACACCTTTCGCGACAGCGCGCACCTTGCCGTGATTGCGCGTCAGGACCGTGAGAATGCGATCTGCCTCGCCCAACTTATGAGTGCGAAGGATCACACCCTCATCGCGGTAAAGAGGCATGTCTTCATTATCGGTTGTCCGGGTCCTGAAATCTGGGACAAATCGTGGATGAGGCGCTCTTTTATGCCCCCCGAAGCAGGGCTAGCCTGAAGACATGGAAAACAAGGTGCTCAAAATCGTCTTCACGATTTTCATCGGCGTTATGGTTGCCCTGTTCGTGGGGTTTGGCATTGAGGCGTTCTATCCCGCTCCGCCCTACCCGAATGAACTCGGCATTATCTACGCGAAGGAGATGACCGAGGCCCAACAGGCGACCGCCCAGGCGCTACAGACCGCTTACGACGAGGCCGTAAAACTGCACAATCAGATCACCTCGATTGTGGTCACCGCGGTCGCCGTGATCATCATGTTCGTCAGCATGCTGCTGGAGAAGCGCAACATCACGCTCACCAACGGGCTCCTGCTCGGTGGCCTCTTCACACTGATTTACGGCTCTGGAGTGGGGTTCAACGCGGGAAGTGCCATGATCACCTTCATCACGGTCGGCGTCGGATTAGCAGCCGTGATTGTGGTCGGCATCCGTCGGTTCAACCCCGCACGCGAGGCACGCCAAGCGGCTAAACCGTAACGCTGGCACCCTGTTCGAGTCGCACGGCTCGGTTGATGCCGGACACCACCGCTTTGAGTGATGCTGTCGAAATATCGGAATCGACACCGATGCCCCAGAGACGGCGCTCGTTGACGTTGAGTTCCACGTAGGCTGCGGCCTGGGCGTCGCCACCCGCGGACAGCGTGTGCTCCACGTAATCGAAGAGTTCCACGGAGATACCGAGGCTAGCCATGGTCTTGAGGAACGCGTCAATCGGGCCGTTGCCCTCACTCTCGCGCACCGTCACCTCGTCACCATCGCGCAGTTTGACGCTCAACTTCACCGAACCAGCAAAGTCACTCTCGGTCTTGCTTCCCGTGAGTTCGAAACGACCCCACTTGTTGCTGGGATCGGCCGCCGGCAGGTATTCGTCTTGGAAGATCTGCCAGAGTTCCTCACTCGTGACCTCGCCACCCTCGGCATCGGTCTTGGCCTGAACCACGCCCGAGAATTCAATCTGAAGGCGGCGCGGCAGGTCGAGAGCGTGGTCCTTCTTCAAGAGATATGCCACACCGCCCTTGCCCGACTGCGAGTTGACCCGGATAACCGCCTCATAGGTGCGGCCGAGGTCACGCGGGTCGATGGGCAGATACGGCACGGCCCACTCGAGCTCGTCAACATGAACGCCTCGAGCCGTGGCATCCGCTGCCATAGCCTCGAAGCCCTTTTTGATGGCGTCCTGGTGCGAACCGCTGAACGCCGTGTAGACGAGATCGCCAGCCCACGGACTGCGCTCGTGCACCTTCAACTGATTGCAGTATTCGGCCGTGCGACGAATCTCATCGAGGTTGCTGAAATCGATCTGCGGGTCGATGCCCTGGGTAAACAGGTTGATGCCCAGAGCCACCAAGTCCACGTTTCCGGTGCGCTCACCATTGCCGAAGAGACACCCCTCGATGCGGTCCGCGCCGGCCATGTAGCCCAGCTCCGAGGCAGCCACAGCCGTACCCCGGTCGTTGTGGGGGTGCAGAGAGACGATCACGTTTTCGCGGTTGTCGAGGTGACGGCACATCCACTCGATGGAGTCGGCGTAGACGTTAGGCGTCGCCATTTCTACCGTCGCCGGCAGGTTGACGATCACTTTCCGCTCGGGCGTGG
>CAIVOR010000105.1 GCA_903907615.1 uncultured Microbacteriaceae bacterium
AAGGGTGGCTACTTCCCCGTCTCCCCCGTCGACCAGCACGCCGACATGCGTGACGACATGTGCATCAAGCTCGAAGAGGTGGGCCTCATTCTCGAGCGCTCGCACCACGAGGTGGGCACCGCCGGTCAGGGTGAGATCAACTACCGCTTCGACACCATGGTCAAGGCCGCTGACGACATCCTCAAGTTCAAGTACGTGGTCAAGAACACCGCGCTTGAGTGGGGTAAGACAGCAACGTTCATGCCCAAGCCGCTCTTTGGCGACAACGGATCGGGTATGCACACCCACCAGTCGCTGTGGAACGACGGCAAGCCCCTCTTCTACGACGAGAACGGCTACGGCGGACTCAGCGACATCGCGCGCTGGTACATCGGTGGTCTGCTCAAGCACGCCGCCGCGGTGATTGCCTTCACCAACCCCTCGCTGAACTCGTTCCACCGTCTGGTTCCCGGCTTCGAAGCACCCGTCAACCTGGTGTACTCGGCCGGTAACCGCTCGGCAGCAATTCGTATCCCCATCACGGGCACCAACCCCAAGGCCAAGCGCATCGAGTTCCGCGCACCGGACGCCTCGGGCAACCCGTACCTCGCCTTCGCCGCTCAGATGATGGCCGGACTCGACGGAATCAAGAACCGCATCGAGCCCCACGAGCCCGTGGACAAGGACCTGTACGAGCTGCCTCCCGAGGAAGCCAAGAACATTCCTCAGGTTCCCGCATCGCTGGGTGAGGCCCTCACGGCGCTCGAGAACGACCACGAGTTCCTGCTCGCCGGCAACGTCTTCACCAAGGACTTGATCGAGACGTGGATCTCGTACAAGCGTGAGAACGAGATCAAGCCCATGGCTCAGCGTCCTCACCCCTTCGAGTACGAGCTCTACTACGGCGTCTAATCACGCTCCCGCACTAGTGCATCGGGTCACCCGTTACGGGTGGCCCGATGTTTTTTAATCCGTGGGTGCTACTGACGGGCGTGCGTCGTCGTCGAAGAAGACACGTTCGAAAACGGCCCGGGCACGACGGGTCGTACCGAGGTAGTTTTCTTCCAGTTGCGAGGCATTGCCCGGAGGCATCCCCAGAAGCCGGGCGAGGCCCTCAAGCGCAGACCTGTCGGTCGGGAGCACATCTGAGAGGCGGTTGTTCCACAGCGTTCCCGCGGCCCGCACGCGCGAGGCCAAGAGCCACGCGTCCCGGAGCCGATCGACGTCGGCAGCGGTCATTATTCCGGCCTCGGCACACGCGGCGAGAGCGGACAGCGTGGACGTGGTACGCAGTCCCGGTATGTCGTGTCCATAACGGAGTTGCATCAACTGAGCCGTCCATTCGACATCGCTCAACGACCCGCGCCCCAGCTTGAGGTGACGCGTGGGATCGGCCCCCTGAGGCAGGCGCTCCCCCTCAACGCGTGCCTTCATGCGGCGAATGTCTCTGACTGCCTCGGCCGAAACACTCTCGGGGTAGCGAACCGCGTCAATCAGTGTTGTCATGTCGCGGGTAAGCGGTTCGTCACCCACGACCACTGTGGCGCGCAACAGGGCCTGCGACTCCCACGTGGCACCCCAGCGGTCGTAGTACTGCTCGTACGAGTCGAGCGAGCGAACCCGGACCCCCTGCTTGCCCTCCGGGCGCAGGTCCATGTCAATCTCGAGCGCGAGAACGGGATCCTCGGCCGAACTGAGCAGGCTGGCGACAATCTCCTCGGCTCGTGCTTGCGCCTGCGCGCCCGAACACGTTTCCGTGGCGCGGTAGACGAACATCACGTCAAGGTCACTGCCGAACACGAGTTCGCCGCCGCCAAACCGACCCATAGCAACGATGGCGAATTCAGGATTGTGCGCAGCGTCACGCATCGCCGCACCCACGAATCCGGCGAGGACCGCGCGCGACAAATCGGTGAGGCCCGTGGCGAGAGTGGCGATGTCCCCCACCCCCACGATTCCCGCAATAGCCAGGCGCAAGACCTCACGCCTCCGAAGCGTACGAATTGCCGCCACAGCAGATTCCTGAGTGTCGTGGCGTGCCAGCAGCGCGTCAATTTCGACCCGAAGCGAGTCGGCGTCTCGGGGTTCGAGTTCCTCGTCGCCATCGAGCCACGCGGTGGCCTCGGGCAGTCGTTCGAGCAGGTCGGAAACATACCGAGACCCGCTCAGTACCTTCATGAGCCGCTCGGCGGCGGCCTGCGAGTCTCGCAGCATCTTGAGATACCAGTGCGACTCCCCCAACGCTTCACTCAGTCGGCGAAAGGCGAGGAGGCCGAAGTCGGGATCGGCCCCCGCGGCGAGCCACTGCAACAGCACGGGGAGGATGGCACGCTGGATGGTCGAGCGACGAGCCACGCCAGAGGTCAGCGCCGTGATGTGCGCCAAGGCTCCCTTAGGGTCGTTGAATCCGATGGCCGCCAATCGTGCCTGGGCCTGCTCGGTGGTGAGGTTGAGACCCTCCTCGGGCAGCGCCGCTGCCGCAGCCAGCAGGGGCCGGTAAAACAACCGTTCGTGGAGCGCCCGGACCTGGACCTTGGTAGAGCGCCACAGGTCCGTCAGGTCGACGCTGGCGACATCGAATCCCGCCGCGCGTGCCAGCACTCGCACATCCTCGTCGCCGGTGGGCATGAGGTGAGTGCGGCGCAAATTGCGCAACTGCAAACGATGTTCGAGGACGCGAAGCAGTCGATAGCTGTCGGCGAAGGTCGCCGCTTCATCGCGCCCCACATAGCCAGCCTCACCCAGCGCGGTGAGCGATTCGATTGTGCCGCGCAGGCGCACCCGCGGATCGTGCAAACCGTGAACAAGTTGCAACAGTTGAACGGTGAATTCAACGTCTCGGAGGCCTCCGGGGCCGAGCTTGATTTGAAAGTCCACCTCGTTCGCGGGAATGTGATCCGTCACGCGTTCCCGCATTCGTTGAACCTGATCGACAAAACCCTCGCGACTGGCCGACGTCCACACCTGGGGAGCAACGCCCTCCACATAGCGTCGACCGAGATCCGGGTCGCCGGCAATGGCCCGCGCCTTCAAGAGGGCCTGAAACTCCCAGTTCTTGGCCCAGCGCTCGTAGTACGCCAGGTGCGAGTCAAGGGTGCGCACGAGAGCGCCGGCCTTGCCCTCGGGCCGCAGGTTTGCGTCCACCTCCCACAGTCCCGGTTCGCGACCAGGCTCATAGATGCCTCGGGCAAGCAACTGCGTCAACTTCGTGGCGTGAGTGAGCGCCGCTTCTGTCGACAGTGCGTCCTCACTGCGTGTTTCGGCCACATAAATCACGTCAACGTCCGACACGTAATTCAGCTCGCGGGCGCCACACTTGCCCATGCCGATCACGGCAAGAGCAACGTTTGACACATCGGCGCGCGCGACACCCTGGGCGACGAGCGTTGCCCGCGCCACAGCCAAACTGGCCTCGATGGCCGCGCCCGCAGCGTCCGCTAGGGCACGGGCTACGCGGTCGAGGACGGTCGTGGCGTCTTCTGCACCGAGGTCGAACGCCGCAATCTCGCAGACGATCGCGCGGTATTCGCAACGCAGGGCATCCGTGGCAGCGTCGCCATCTCGGGCCGCTATACCCTCGCTATCGGCACCCACACTCGCGAGCAGTCGTCGGGTCATTTCTTCGGGGGAATCGAAATCGGTTCGCGGCGTACGCAAGCCATCGATTCGCTCGGGATGCCGGGTCAGAAACTCTCCCAGTCCGCGTGACGCGCCGATAACCCGCACCGTCGCTTCGAACCACGCTCGATCACTGCCGCACCGAACCGCCAGCTCGGGGTCGGCCGAGAACATCTCGAACAGCGTCGACCCTGCTACATCCGGTTCGGCCGCGACGCCGAGCACGGCGAGCACGACGCTCACGTCACAACCCGTCAGGTGACCCAGGGCCTCGGCGGTCTCGCGCCCACGCCGCAGGTCAATGAAGCCCGCTTTGGCAACGTCAGAGAGAGCGAGCGCGTCCGACACGCAACACCCTAGAGAATGTCGAGGTTGCGCTCGAGTTCGAAGGGCGTCACCTGCGAACGATACTCACGCCATTCACGACGCTTGTTGAGGAGCACATAATCGAAGACCTTTTCACCCAGTGTCTCGGCCACCAATTCGGAATCTTCCATCAGCGATATCGCGTGATCGAGGCTTGACGGCAGCGGCTTGTAGCCGAGCGAACGACGCTCAACGTCCGTGAGTTCCCAGACGTTGTCTTCGGCCTCGGGTGCGAGTTCGTAGCCCTCGTCGATTCCCTTGAGGCCGGCCGCCAACATCACGGCGAACGCGAGGTACGGGTTAGCCGCTGAGTCAATGGCCCGGTATTCCACCCGACAGCTCTGCGACTTGGACGGCTTGTACAGCGGAACGCGGATCAGGGCCGAGCGGTTGTTGTGCCCCCACGTGACGAAGCTCGGAGCCTCGTCGCCACCCCAGAGGCGCTTGTAGCTGTTGACGTACTGGTTCGTAATCGCCGTGATTTCGGGAGCGTGCGCCATGAGACCGGCAATGAACGACCGGCCGGTCTTGGACAGCTGATACTTTCCCCCGGCCTCGTAGAAGGCGTTGGTGTCGCCCTCAAAAAGCGACAGGTGGGTGTGCATGCCCGAACCCGGGTGGTCTGCAAACGGCTTGGGCATGAACGTGGCGTAGTTGTCGAGCTCGAGCGCCACCTCCTTGATGACCGTGCGCATTGTCATGATGTTGTCGGCCGTGGTGAGCGCATCCGCATAGCGCAGGTCAATCTCGTTCTGACCGGGACCCGCCTCGTGGTGGCTGTACTCAACGGAAATACCCAGGTCTTCGAGCATGCGCACCGCGCGACGCCGGAAATCGTGCCCCTTGCCGCCGGGAACATTGTCGAAGTAGCCGGCCTGATCGATGGGGCGGCCTCCCCCGTTGCGCCAATCCGAGTTGTTCAGCAGGTAGAACTCAATCTCGGGGTGCGTGTAGAACGTAAAGCCCTTGTCGGCAGCTTTTGCCAGCGTGCGCTTGAGCACGTTGCGCGGGTCGGCCTGAGCGGGCTGACCGTCCGGCGTCGTGATGTCGCAGAACATGCGGGCTGCGGGATCAACGTCGCCGCGCCAGGGCAGGATCTGGAACGTGGAGGGATCCGGGTGCGCCAACACATCCGCCTCGAATGACCGCGTGAGACCCTCGATGGCTGAGCCGTCGAAACCCACCCCCTCGGCAAAGGCGCCCTCAACCTCGGCGGGAGCCACGGCAACCGACTTGAGCGTTCCCACGACGTCGGTAAACCAGAGGCGCACAAACTTGACGCCCCGCTCCTCGATTGTGCGGAGAACGAAGTCCTGCTGCTTGTCCATCGACAAACCCTCTCTGTTGGTCACTACTAGGCTAATCGCTATGCCGTTACTTCGTGTCGCGCTGGGGCAGACGAATCCCCGTGTGGGCGACATGACCGCAAACGCTGCGGGAATTGTCGCCATGGCGCGTGATGCCCTCGCGCAGGGTGCCGACCTGGTCGCGTTCCCCGAGATGTCGCTCACGGGCTATCCCATTGAGGATCTTGCGCTGCGCCCAGAATTTCTCGCGCGCGCCCACCAACACCTCGAGACGCTGGCGGCCACACTGGCCGACGAGGGACTCGTCAACGTTCCGGTCATTGTGGGCTTCCCCAGTGGCCCCCTGCACGATCGAGCCCGTCACGTTGAACACGCCATCGCGCACAATTCGGCCGCCGTGCTGGCCGACGGTCGCGTCATCGGCGTGTACAACAAGCACCACCTGCCCAACTATTCGGTGTTTGACGAGTACCGCATCTTCCGCTCGGCAGACGGCGTCACCATCCTTCGTGTGAACGACTGCGATGTCGCCCTCGCCATTTGCGAAGACATCTGGCACGACCACGGCCCCGTTGAGGCCATCGCGGCAGAACAGCCCGGTCTCGTGCTGGTCATCAACGGCTCGCCGTTCGAACGCGACAAGGATGACGTCCGGGTCCCCCTCGTCGCGCGTCGAGCCGAGCAAACACGAGCGCACGTGGCCTACGTCAACATGGTCGGCGGGCAAGACGATTTGGTCTTCGATGGCGACAGTTTTGTGACCGGACCCGGAGGTCTCGTCATTGCTCGCGCGCCCAAGTTTGTTGAACACCTCCTGGTCGTCGACCTCGAGCTTCCCGATGCGCGGGTTCGTGCCGGGCAGCACGGCGCAAACGTCACCGTGATCGATCTGCCGGTCGTCGCGCGCGAGCATCCGCCGCTTGTCGCCGCCTCAGCCGACGAAACCATGACGGATGCCCGCGAGGCCGTGTGGAACGCGCTCGTCCTCGGCCTGCGTGATTATGTCACCAAGAACGGATTCCCCGGGGTCGTCCTCGGCCTCTCCGGCGGAATCGACTCTGCCGTGTGCGCCAGCCTGGCCGTCGATGCCCTCGGCCCGTCGCGCGTTCTCGGCATTTCGCTCCCGTCGCGCTATTCGTCTGACCATTCGCGAGATGACGCTGCCGACCTGGCTGGACGACTGGGCGTGGAATACCGCGTCGAGCCCATCGCTGACGGTGTGGCTACCCTCGAAGACCAGCTGGGGCTCGAGGGCGTGGCTGCCGAGAATCTGCAGGCCCGCATCCGCGGCGTCATTCTGATGGGAATCTCAAACTCCACGGGACAACTGGTGCTCACGACCGGAAACAAGTCAGAAATTGCCGTCGGATATTCGACCATCTACGGGGATTCGGTCGGCGGATTTGCTCCCATCAAAGACGTCCCCAAGATGCTGGTGTGGGAACTCGCGCGCTGGCGCAACGACCTCGCGCGCCGGCGCGGTGAGACCCCTCCCATCCCCGAAAACTCGATTGCCAAACCGCCCAGCGCGGAACTGCGGCCGGGACAGGTCGATCAGGACTCACTCCCCGACTACGAGGTGCTGGATGCCATCCTCGCGATGTACGTTACCGACCGGGCTTCGCGCGACGAGATCGTGGGCGCAGGATACGACGCAACCGAGGTCGATCGCATCATTGACCTCGTGGATCGCGCCGAGTGGAAACGCCGACAGGGCGCGATTGGACCAAAGATTTCGGAAATGTCGTTTGGTCGCGATCGTCGCCTTCCCATCACGTATCGTCGTGACCGCGCCGAGTAGCGCGACGTAGACTGAGCGCATGACCGCCACCGACGACGAGGCCACGCCTCGAAAGCGTGTTCGCATCCGCCACTTTGCGCGTGCCAAGGCCGAGGGCATCAAGATCGTTGGCCTGACCAGCTACGACATGCTGACGGCAAAGATTTTTGACGATGCCGGCGTGGATTTCCTTCTCGTCGGAGACTCTGCCGGAAACAACGTTCTGGGCTTCGACTCGACCCTACCCGTCACCGTCGACGAGCTGATTCCTCTCACGCGCGCGGTTGCCACCAGCGTGACGCGCGCCCTTGTCGTTGCCGACATGCCCTTCGGCTCCTACGAGGAGGGCCCCGAACAGGCGCTCGGAACGGCCATGCGGTTCATGAAAGAAACGCACGCCCACGCGGTCAAGCTCGAGGGTGGCGTTCGCTCGGCGGAACAGATTTCACGAATTGTGGAGGCGGGAATTCCGGTCATGGCGCACGTGGGATTCACGCCCCAGAGTGAGCACGGCCTCGGTGGACACCTCATCCAGGGCCGTGGTGCCGAGGCGGACCGGGTGATTGCGGACGCTCTGGCGTGTCAAGAAGCCGGCGCTTTCGCCGTCGTTCTCGAAATGGTCCCGGCTTCTCTTGCCGAGCGAATTACGAGCACGTTGACCATTCCCACCATTAGCGTCGGCGCCGGACCGCACACGGACGGCCAGCTTCTCGTCTGGACCGACTGGGCGGGGCTCACCACCGGACGCATTCCCCGCTTCGTCAAGCAGTACGCCCAACTCGCGAAGACGCTTCATGACGCCGCCGTGGCGTTTCGAGCCGACGTTGAGTCCGGGGCGTATCCGGGCCCCGAGCACAGCTTCGAAGACTAGCCGCGATCGTCGCGCTCTTCGGCTGCCCACTTCGCCGAGTTGGCCCGTAAGACGTCGAGAGCTCGTGCCGCCTCGTCCGAGGTATCGAACGGCCCGACACGATCCACCGACGGGCTGAGTCGGCCGTACTCCACCGCGCCCGTGGCCATGTTGTACCAGTACTTTTCCGTCGAGTTACTGCCCATAGTCTTGAGTGTATGCCGAAGGATTCCCAGGGACTGCTTATTCCGGGCACACTCAGTGCCACGCGAGCCGTCCCTCCCCCCATTTCGCGGCCCGAATACGTGGGCAAGACCGCACCGGCGGCCTACGCGGGAGACGATACCTATGACACCGCGGCCATCGAGCGCGTCCGCACAGCTGGGCGTATCGCCGCCGGTGCTCTCGACGCCGTTGGGCGTGCGATTGCTCCGGGCATGACGACCGATGACATCGACGCGATTGCACACGACTACGTGGTCTCCCACGGCGCGTACCCGTCGACGCTCGGCTATCGGGGATATCCCAAGTCAAGCTGCACCTCGCTCAATGAGGTGATCTGCCACGGAATCCCGGATGACACGGTGCTTTCCGACGGCGACATCGTGAACGTGGACGTCACGGCCTTTCTCGACGGAGTGCACGGCGATACAAACCGCACCTTTATGGTCGGCGAACCGGTGCCCGAAGTACGCGATCTTGTCGAGCGCACGCACGAAGCAATGATGCGCGGAATAAAGGCCGTCGCCCCGGGTCGTCAGGTCAACATCATCGGGCGAGCCATCGAGTCGTACGCCAAACGATTCGGTTACGGTGTGGTGCGGGATTACACGGGCCACGGAGTGGGCACGCACTTCCACTCGGGCTTGATCATTCCGCACTACGACTCCGCTCCGATTTATGACACCGAAATCAAGGTGGGCATGATCTTCACGATTGAGCCCATGCTGACCCTCGGCACCCACGAGTGGGACATCTGGGACGACAACTGGACGGTGGTCACTCGGGACCGGTCGATAACGGCTCAGTTTGAGCACACCATCGTGGTCACCGAATCCGGAGCAGAGATACTCACCCTCTCGGAGTCGGGCTCATGACCCAACTCGCGGTTGGCGTGGATATCGGGGGCACCGGGATTAAGGCCGGCCTCGTCGACATCGCCACCGGTGAATTCTCTGCCGAACGCATCAAGGTCGAAACACCGGCCGGAGGTGAACCCGAGGACATTGCTCACGTCGTTCGCGAAGTAATTGAGACTCTTGCCCCATCGAACGATGTCCCCATCGGCGTCGCCTTTCCCTCGGCAATTGTGGACGGGGTCACGCGCCTGGCCGCCAACGTGTCAAAGCGCTGGATTGACTTTGCCGCGGAGTCATTTTTCGAACAGGAACTCGGTCGCCCCATCCATTTCGTGAACGATGCGGACGCGGCCGGCTTCGCCGAAGCCACGTTCGGCGCGGCACGTGGCGTCAATGGACTCGTCATCATGACCACGCTCGGCACCGGCATTGGCAGTGCCCTGATCTACAACGGCGTCTTGGTTCCCGGCTCCGAGCTCGGCCACCTCGAAATCGACGGCCGGGAGGCCGAGGCCTTTGCCGCGAATCGCGTGCGAGAAGGCGAGGGACTCGATTGGCCCACGTGGGCCGCGCGCCTCACCGAGTTCTACGCGCACGTAGAAATGCTTTTTTCTCCGCAACTGTTTCTCATCGGCGGCGGTGTGTCGAAACACGCCGAGGAATTCATCCCCCTCATCACTGTGCGCACACCCGTTCAGGTCGCTCAATTGCGCAACGACGCGGGGATTCTGGGCGCTGCCGCCCTCGCCGTCTGACCGACGCCTGCGGTCATGTCACAAGTGGATGGGCCGACCGATACGCCGGGTTCTGTCTAGACCCGAAGGTCCGAGACGGTCATCTCTCTCGTCAATCGTGTTACCACGATCCTCTAGCGGCCTACCCGAGAACTAGACGAGCAGCCATAGCGTTCTCTGTTTGACCTTGCTCCGAACGAGGTTTACCTAGCCAGCTCGCTCACACGAACTGCTGGTGGTCTCTTACACCACCGTTTCACCCTTACCCCCGAGGGGGCGGTCTACTTTCTGTTGCACTTTCTCGCGGGTTACCCCGAGTGGACGTTATCCACCGTTCTGCTCTGCGGAGCCCGGACGTTCCTCGGCACCCGAAGGTGACGCGACCGTCTGGTCGACCCATTCACTTGTGAGTGCTCAGTTTAGGCGCGAAACGACGCCTGGGCATCCATCGCCCGGTTGGCCACGGCGTCGGCACGAGCATTCTCCGCACGCGGAACCCATTCGAAGGTGACCGGGCGCGAGCCAATGACTGAGCGAGCCTCGCTGGCGAGCACGGCCATGTCGGGGTGCTTGATTTTCCACCGTCCGCTCATCTGCTCGACAACCAGTTTGGAATCCATGCGCACGTGAACGTGCGCCTCGTTGTGGATCTCAAAGGCGCACTGCAGTCCGGCAATCATGCCGCGATACTCAGCAACGTTGTTGGTCGCGACTCCCACATAAACGCCGACCTCAACGAGCACCACGCCCGATTCGAGGTCGATGACGACCGCGCCTCCGGCAGCCGTTCCGGGATTTCCGCGGGATCCGCCATCCGCCTCAACGATGAGCTTCACGCGCTCGCCTCGTCACCAACGGGACGGACCAGGATGCAGTTTGAATCGGGGCACAACAACACGTCGTCAGATTCCGCGTGTCGAATGATGTCGAGATCGCTTTCGCTCAACAGCATGCCCGTCGCCACCGAGACACCGTTGATCAAGAGACCCGCGCCAATGCCGTAACGCTCGCGTTGCTTCTCGTACAGCGCCGTGAGTTCGGCGGGAAGACCGTTGGCGATGTCGTTGCGCAGGCGCGTCATGTTGGCAATCTCGGTGTCTAGTTCTGCCTCGCGCTGGCCAAGCTGCTCCTCAAGCGCCACCCGCTGAGCCGTGACCACCGCGAGTTCGTCGACAACGGCATCGAGGTCTGCCTGGGCTCGCTCCACCGACTCGAGCACCTGAAGTTCGGCATCGTCCAACTCCGACGTGCGCCGCGTGAGCGTCTCGATCTCGTGTTCGAGCCCCGCAATGTCTTTGGGGTTCGACGAGTTTTGCAACAAATTCGTATCGCGTGCCAGGCGCTCCGCGGCCACGCGCCGATCCGATTCGAGGCGGGACAGCTCGGTGCGGAGGTCTTCCGTGACACCCGTGGCCTCCACCAACCGTGCCCCGAGTGCGGACAATGCCGCCGTCACCTCAGCCAGTTGTGCGAGCTGCGGCATTTTTGCGCGTTCGACACGTCGCTGGGCAATGCCGGTGTCGTGTTCTTGGAGGGTGACCAAAGCGAGCTGATCGTGGGGTGATGCCTTCACGCGTAATCGTCTGCTTTCTGATGGTGGCGTCGCGTGCTACTGCACAACAACGAAATCCCAGGGGTCGGTGCGAATGTCGCTCACGGTCACGTCGACTCCGGGGAGGAGTGCCCGGACCTCGTGGGCGGCGTGTTCCAGCCACAGCCATTCCGCGGCCCAGTGGGACACGTCAACGAGTGCCGGACCTCCCAAACGTAAGCTCTGCTCGCGAGATTCTTGTGCGGAATGGTGTCGCAGATCACTCGTCACATAGACATCGGCCGCGGTGACCAGCGGATGCGCCAAGAGTGAGTCGCCGGCTCCTGCGCACAGCGCGACGCGTGAAACCGGTTGAGCGTAGTCGCCCGAAACACGAACGCCCTGTGCCGTAGCGGGGAGCACGTCGGCAACGCGGCGGGCGAATTCGCCCAGGGTGAGTTGCGTGTCAAGGTCCCCCACGCGCCCCAAGCCACTGTCCGGCGATAAGGATTGCGTGAGCGGAACCACGTTCGTCACGCCGAGGAGCCGCGCCATCATCGCTGACGTGCCCGTGGGTACAACATCAGCGTTGGTGTGTGCGGCCAGCAGTGCAACATCGTTGCGGATGAGGTCGGCCACAAGCGCGCCCTTGTAGCGATCTTCTGCCACAGACGTGACACCGCGCATGAGCAACGGGTGGTGCGTGATCAGCACATCGATGTTGGCACCGACGGCCTCAGCGACGGTTGCGGCCACGGCATCGACGGCGAAACGAATGGATCGCACGGGCTGATCGAGGCGCCCCGTCACGAGCCCGGGAGCATCCCAGTCCTCTGCTCCGGCTACCGGCCAGAGTTCGTGCAAGACCTGGATGACCTCAGCCAAGGTCCGCGGCGTCTCCGGAGAATCTGCGGCGTCGGGAGGAGGAGTCATGGAATCACTACCGGGGTGAGGTTCCGTACAGAACCTCGTCAAACGTCGGGCGGGGTCGACCGTTCGACCCGAGCGTGACAGTGGGCTGTGCGTTTTGCGCGGCGGGTGACGTGAATGCCCCCGTGGGGAGTGCGCTGTTGCTCGGAGCGACGTGCTCACCCCGCGGCTCGTCAATCACGAACGGAGTGGCCTCGAGGGGATCGCCACTGTCGCTCGACGTGGCATAGGCGCGCGCATCCTCCGTCGACGGTGCCACAAAGGAAGCGCGAGAAACCTGCGGGGTCAACGGGTAGTCGGCTCCGCCGAGTTCGACATCAATCGTCTCCTCATCGGAGGACTCGACCGGTGCGTCGGACGGTGCGTCGGACGGAGCAGAAGAAGCGGAGGAAACCGACGTGGGAACGGCCCCCGCTATTCCGATATCGCCCAAGAGCGACGCATAAAGGTCGTCAGTGCTGTTGTTGTCACTGCCAGGAGTCGGGGGGTACGTGTCGCTCACATTGACTCCGTCTCTGTGTGTTCCTCGCGGCGCCCGTGGGACATTCGCGCGGAGTATTGCGGTGGTCGAGTGGGCCCTACCGGGCTCGAACCGATGACATCCACGGTGTAAACGTGGCGCTCTACCAACTGAGCTAAAGGCCCTTCGCAGGCAAGTCTAACCGAATTGCCTGCTGTTCCGACTTACAGCGAAGCGAGTGCGTCGCGGTAAGCCGAGAGGTCGCGCGCGACTCCCGGTTCGGTCACAATCGTGGACGCAACGCGGCCGTCCTTGCCGATGAGGAACGTGGCGCGGTTGGCGATTCCCGCCTCTTCGAGGAAGACGCCGTAGGCGCGCGCCACTTCGCCGTGCGGCCAGAAATCGGCCAGCATGGGGAACTCGTAACCCTCGTGCTCAGCAAATGCGCGCTGCGCAAAGTGCGAGTCAACAGAGATACCGATGACCTGAACGTCGTCTTCGATGAACGCCGTGATGTTGTCGCGGAGCTCGCACAGTTCGCCCGTGCAAATTCCACTGAAGGCTAGGGGGAAGAAGACCAGAGCAACAGCGCTCTTGTCGAGGTAGTCACTGAGCGTGACGGTCTCCCCGAACTGGTTCTTCAGGCTGAATGCGGGGGCGATGTCGCCGACGCTGATTGTCATGAATCCTCCACTGATGATGTCTCCCATCGAAAGCCGGATGGGTGCACAACAGTCTAGGGCGACCGATAGAGTGGAGATTCCTCTTCTATGTGCCACCAGCACCGAGGAACCTCCCTGCTGATACAAGGACGCGGCATGACCTGCCGGCCTGATGTGGAAGGACGCGGCATGACTGTAAACGACCAGGACCCCTACTCCGTTACTAACCTCGACGCTGACCCCGAAGAGACATCCGAGTGGATTCAGTCCCTCGATGCTGTGGTCGACGCTCGCGGACACGAGCGGGGTCGCGAAGTCATGCTGAGCCTGTTGCGGCGCTCGAAGGAACTTCACCTCGGTGTTCCCATGGTTCCCACCACGGACTACATCAACACCATTGCGGTCGAAGACGAGCCCGTCTTCCCCGGCGACGAAGCCATTGAGCGCGAATACCGCTCCTGGATCCGCTGGAACGCGGCCATGCTCGTTCACCGCGCACAGCGCCCCGGTGTCGGTGTGGGGGGACACATCTCGACCTACGCGTCGTCGGCTTCGCTCTACGAGGTCGGTTTCAACCACTTCTTCCGCGGGCAAGATCACCCCGGCGGTGGAGACCAGATCTTTATCCAGGGTCACGCATCCCCCGGTCCCTACGCGCGGGCATTCGTCGAGGGGCGCCTGAGCGCCGACCAACTCGATGGCTTCCGCCAAGAGAAGTCTCACGCCGGTGGCGGACTCTCGTCTTATCCTCACCCGCGCCTGATGCCCGACTTCTGGCAGTTCCCAACCGTGTCGATGGGCCTCGGCCCCATTAACGCGATCTACCAGGCTCAGCTCAACCGTTACATCACCAACCGCGGCATCAAGAACGCCTCAGACCAGCACGTCTGGGCCTTCCTCGGCGACGGCGAAATGGACGAAGTGGAGAGCCGCGGACAGCTTCAGGTTGCCGCCAACGAGGGCCTCGACAACCTCACGTTCGTCATCAACTGCAACCTGCAGCGCCTCGACGGTCCCGTTCGCGGTAACGGCAAGATCATCCAGGAGCTCGAGAGTTTCTTCCGCGGAGCGGGGTGGAACGTCATCAAGGTCATCTGGGGTCGCGAATGGGACGACCTCCTGGCCCGCGACAACGACGGCGCCCTGCGCACGCTCATGAACGTCACTCCCGATGGTGACTTCCAGACGTACAAGACCGAAGACGGCGCTTTCGTTCGCGAGAACTTCTTCGCACGCGACCCGCGCGCACTGCAGCTCGTCGAGAACTACAGCGATGATCAGATTTGGAACCTCAAGCGCGGCGGCCACGACTACCGCAAGGTCTACGCGGCGTTCAAGGCAGCCGTCGAACACAAGGGTCAACCGACGGTCATTCTCGCGCACACCATCAAGGGCTACGGTCTCGGCCGTTCCTTCGAAGGACGCAACGCCACTCACCAAATGAAGAAGATCAACCTCGATGATCTCAAGTCGTTGCGCGACACACTTCACATTCCGATTTCGGATGCCCAGCTCGAAGAAAACCCCTATCTCCCGCCGTACTACCGACCCGAGGCAACAGACCCGCGTCTGCAGTACATGCACGAGCGTCGTCGCGAGCTCGGCGGTTACCTCCCCGAGCGTCGGTCCACCTACACACCCGTTCCCCTTCCTCCGGAGGACGCGTATCAGATTGCCCGCAAGGGTTCGGGCACACAGGAGATCGCCACCACAATGGCGTTCGTCCGGCTGCTCAAAGACCTCATCCGCGACAAGGAATTCGGGCACCGCATCGTGCCGATCATTCCGGATGAGGCGCGCACGTTCGGAATGGATGCGTTCTTCCCGAACGCAAAGATCTACAACCCCAACGGGCAGCACTACATCTCGGTAGACCGCGACCTCCTGCTTGCTTACAAGGAAGACCCCACCGGCACGATTCTGCACGTCGGAATCAACGAGGCCGGTGCGCTGGCCGCCTTTACCGCGGTCGGCACGTCGTACTCGATTCAGGGTGAACTTCTCATCCCGGTCTACGTCTTTTACTCGATGTTTGGTTTCCAGCGCACGGGCGACGCCCTGTGGGCGGCGGGCGACTCGATGGCCCGCGGATTTGTCGTGGGTGCCACCGCAGGACGCACCACGCTCACGGGTGAAGGCCTGCAGCACGCCGACGGTCACTCGCCGATTTTGGCCGCCACCAACCCCGCGGTCGTTGCCTACGACCCGGCATACGGATACGAGATCGGTCACATTGTTCGCGATGGCCTTGAGCGCATGTACGGCGGTACGCACGAAGACCCTAACGTTATGTACTACCTCACGGTCTACAACGAGCCCATCGTTCACCCGGCCGAGCCCGAGAACCTTGATGTCGCGGGCCTCCTGAAGGGCATGTACCTGCTGGCTCCCTCGACAAACGCTGGCCCGAAGGCTCAGCTGCTCGCTTCGGGCGTATCGGTGCCCTGGGCACTTGAGGCTCAGCAGTTGCTCGCAGACGACTGGGGCGTGTCGGCAGATGTGTGGTCGGTCACCTCGTGGAGCGAACTGCGCCGCGATGGCATGTCGTGCGAAGAGCACAATTTGCTCCACCCCGAAGAAGAGGTGCGTACGCCGTTTGTCACCTCGCGCCTGGCCGGCACCGAAGGACCCATCGTTGCGGTGACGGACTACAACCACCTGGTTCCCGACATGATTCGTCCGTTTGTGCCTCGTCGCTACGCCACCCTCGGCGCCGACGACTTCGGCTTCTCGGACACCCGCGCTGCTGCGCGTCGGTACTTCGTGATTGACGGGCCGTCACTCGTGGTTCGCACCCTTCAACAACTCGCTCACGAGGGTGCAATCGACCGCTCCACCGTGCGGGCGGCCCTTGATAAGTACCGCATTCACGACGTGAACGCCGGTACCACGGGGTCTGCCGGCGGAGAGAGCTAGTTCGGCGCCACAGGGCTCCCCTCACCTAGACTCAACTGCGTGATTGTTATCGTTTGCCCCGGACAGGGGTCACAAAAACCTGGTTTTCTCGAGCCCTGGCTTGAGCGCCCCGGAGCACGTGATCTTCTCGGCTCACTGGGGGACGCGTGTGGTGTCGACCTGATCGCCCACGGCACCGTGAGTGACGCCGACACCATTCGCGACACCGCCATCGCACAGCCGTTGATTGTTGCCGCAGGCATCCTCTCTCTGAGCGCCCTATCGGAAGACGGCCCCCTTTCGGAGGCCCACGGTATTGCCGGGCACTCGGTGGGTGAGTTTACGGCTGCCGCCGGAGCCGGCGTACTCGAGGCAACCGACGCCGTGGCCCTCGTGGGAATTCGCGGCCGCGCCATGGCCGAAGCGGCCGCGCGCGTCGCGACCGGCATGAGCGCCGTTATCGGCGGCGACGAAGCTGAGATCGCCTCCGCGCTGAGCGCACACGGTTTGGTGGCAGCCAACTACAACGGCGGTGGCCAACTGGTTGTCGCCGGAGAACTGTCGGCGCTGGCCGCATTTGCCGAGAACCCGCCCGCTGGGTCGCGCGTCATCCCCCTTCAGGTGGCCGGTGCGTTTCACACCGCGTTCATGGAATCCGCAGTGGAGACGCTGCGGCAGGCCGCGTCAACCGTGACGACCCACGACCCACTTCGCCCACTGTGGACGAACCGGGACGGGTCGCTCGTTACCGAGGGCGAGACCTTCCGCGACCTTTTGGCGGGACAGGTGTCGTCACCGGTTCGCTGGGACAAATGCATGAGTGCATTTGAGCAGTCGGGTGTGACCGGAATCATTGAGCTCTCCCCCGCGGGCGCGCTCGTCGGACTGGCGAAGCGTGGATTGAAGGGTGTGCCTACTGTGGGCATTACCTCACCGGACGACCTACCGGCGGCGCGCGAGCTGCTCGCCACAGTCAAGTAAAGGACCCTCATGACGCGCCCCACTCTGCACGAATCCACCGGAGCTACGCACTCGCGCATCTACGCGATGGGGGCCGCGCGCGGCGATCTCACGGTGACCAATGACGACATTGCCGGCCCCATTGAATCCAGCGACGAATGGATTCGCCAGCGCACGGGAGTCGTGACCCGCAAGCGCGCGTCGGCATCGCGAACTGTTGTCGACATGGCCGTTGAGGCCGCGACCGAAGCCATCACCAAGGCGGGAATTCGCCCCGATCAGATTGATGCCGTTCTCGTCTCGACCATTAGCAATCCGGTCGCCACTCCTTCGCTCGCCGCCCTCGTAGCTGAGCGTGTTGGTGCAAACCCCGCCCCCGCCTATGACATCTCCGCGGCGTGCGCCGGGTATACGTACGGAATCGCCCAGGCCGACTCCTTCATTCGATCCGGCCTCGCGCACTACGTGCTCGTGATC